>JBDTNU010000415.1:0-4074 GCA_039933535.1 Caldimonas sp.
GCGGCCTTCGTGCCGATCCTCGTCGTCTGGTTCGGTATCGGCGTGGGGCCGGCGGTGCTGACCGCGTTCCTGATCTCGTTCTTCCCGATCACGGTCAACATCGCCACCGGCCTGGCCACGCTCGAGCCCGAGCTCGAGGACGTGCTGCGCGTGCTCGGCGCCAAGCGCTGGGACGTGCTGGTCAAGGTCGGCCTGCCGCGCTCGATGCCTTACTTCTACGCCTCGCTCAAGGTCGCGATCACGCTCGCCTTCGTCGGCACCACGGTCTCGGAAATGACGGCGTCGAACGAAGGCATCGGCTATCTGCTGATCTCGGCAGGCTCGTCGATGCAGATGGGCCTGGCGTTCGCCGGGCTGGTCGTGATCGGCGCGATGGCGATGGGGATGTACGAGCTGTTCGCCGTGGTCGAGAAGCGCACCACCGGCTGGGCACACCGGGGCGCACACGCATGAAAGACGAAGCCGTCGCCGCGCCAACACGCGTCGAGCCGACACCGGCGCAGGTGGCGGCGATGCTCGATCGCGCCCATGCGCTGGCGCGGCGCGCCATGGAGGGCGGCCATCACCCGTTCGGCGCCTTGCTGGTCGGCGCCGACCACGAGACCGTGCTGATGGAACAGGGCAATGTCGACAGCGTCAATCATGCCGAAGCGGTGCTGGCGCGCGACGCGGCACGCCGTTACTCACCCACCGAGCTCTGGCCTTGCACGCTGGTGACGACGGTCGAGCCCTGTGCGATGTGCGCCGGCACGCAGTACTGGGCGAACATCGGCCGCACCGTGTTCGGAATCGCCGAGAAGGCCCTGCTCGCCGAGACGGGCAATCACCCCGAGAACCCGACGCTCGACCTGCCCTGCCGCCACGTGTTCGCGCGCGGCCAGAAGGACATCCTCGTGATCGGGCCGGTCGCGGCGATGGTCGAGCCGATCACAGCGCTGCATCGAAGGTACTGGCGCTCGCGCTGAGCGTAGCGTTCGAGGCTGCGGAACACGCTTCATGCTCGTCACGCGTCAACCCGTTTTTCGCCGCTTCTGGCACGCAGCGATGCCGCTGTCGATGCTCGCTGGCGGCCCCAAGCCCTTCACCTTGCTGGGCGAAGACATCGTCCTCTTCCTCGACGCCGAAGGTCAGCCCGCAGCGTTGAAGGACCGCTGCTGTCATCGCACCGCGAAGCTCTCCAAAGGCTGGTGCCCGAAGGAAGGCCCTTTGCGCGGCGCGCTGCAATGCGGCTACCACGGCTGGACCTACGACCGGACCGGCCGCGTGATCCACATCCCGCAGTACGGCGCCGAGCGCGCGATTCCGGCCGACTACATGACGCCCGCCTACCACTGCACGGCGCGCTATGGCTATGCATGGGTCGCACTCGAAGAGCCGCTCGCCGAGATTGCGCCGGTGCCGGAGTTCGGCGCGCCCGGCTGGCGGACGATCTTCCAGTTCCACGAAGAATGGGCCACGAGCCCGATGCGCGCGCTCGAGAACAGCTTCGACAATTCGCACTTCAGCTTCGTGCATCGCGCGACCTTCGGCGTCGCCGCGCAGCCGGCGCCTAGCAAGTACGAGTTGGTCGAAAGCGAGACCGGCTTCCACGCCGAGACCACCATCCCGGCCGCCAACCCCGAGCGCTTTCGCCGCATCAGCGGCGTCGCCGACGAGATCACGACGCGCCACATGCGCAATGCCTATTTCCTGCCCTTCTCGCGCCGGCTCGACATCGAGTATCCGAGCGGCATCCGGCACGTCATCATCAACTGCTTCACGCCCATCGACGACGGCCGCATGCAGCTCTGCCAATGGCTGTTCCGCAACGACAGCGAAGCCGACTGCCCCGCGCAGATGCTGATCGACTTCGACGCCGAGATCACGCGCGAAGACAAGGACATCCTCGAGTCGACCGACCCCGATGCGGTCGTCGACCCGCGCCGGCGCGGCGTCGAGTACTCGATGGACAGCGACCGGCCCGGCATCCTGATCCGCAAGAGGCTGTTCGAGCTGCTGCGGCGGCATGGCGAAGAAGAACAGCATCGCGGCATGGCCGCGACTCGTTGATCTGCGGCGCTCCCGAGGCGCCTTGCCGGAAAGCGCGCTAGAGGCCCAGCCAGCGAGCTGCCACCGGCCCGGCGATGACGAACCAGCACGCCGCCGACATGAGCAGCGCGACGCCCACGGCAGCGCTGCCCATGTCCTTCGCCTGCCCCGACAAGGGATGGCGCTCGAGCGAAATGCGATCGATCGTCGCTTCGATCGCGGAGTTGAGAAACTCGGTCAGCAGCACCAGCATCATCGAGAGCACCAGCAGCAGCCTTTCCAGGGCTGGCACCGGCAGCAACGCGGCAATCGGCACGAGCACGACCAGTGAGAGCAACTCCTGGCGGATCGCCGTCTCGTGACGCAAGGCATGGCGCAGGCCTGCCCACGAGTAGCCCACGGCGTTCACGAGTCGCCGCAGGCCACGGCCATTCTTGAATTCGCTGCTCGTCGCGCTCATGCTTCGATTGTGCTTGCGCCGTGGCGCAGGACTTGCAATGTTTGCCCGCGTCAGCGTGATGCGATCCACATCCAACCCGGAGAACAGGCCATGGCAGGCGGAATTTCCTTGCACGCGGTCGACGTGGCGCGAGGCATGCCGGCACAAGGCATGGCGGTGGAGCTGTGGGCGCTGGCACCGGCCCGGCATCTCGTCGCCGAAGGTCGGCTCGGTGCCAACGGGCAACTCGAGCATCCGAGCGTTCGCGGTGAAGGCGTGGCGGCCGGCGCGCACGAGGCGCTGTTCCATGTCGGAGCCTACCTGCGTGCGCAGGGCGGCCCCGAAGCGAGCCCCTTCCTCGACGTGCTGCCGTTTCGATTCAACGTGAGCGATGTGACGCAGCACGTCCACCTGCCGCTGAAGTTCACTGCCTGGGGCTGCGCGCTGTTCCGCGGCAGCTGAGCTGCCGATCAGGGCGCTCGGTCGAGCAGACGGGCGATCGCCACCGGCAAGCCACGATGCGGCTTGACCGGCGGCGCCGCGAAGCTGCCGCGCAGCGCCTTGCCGGGAGCCAGCGCGAGCAGGGTTTCGGCATGTCGCACGGCGCTCGAGACGCCGTCGACCACGGGCACCGGCAACTCGCCACGCAGCGTGCGCGCCAGCCCGGCCAGCGGCGCGCCAGCGAGCACGATGACCTCGGCGCCGTCGTCGGCCACGGCGCGCTCGCACAGTGCTCGAAGCGCCGCAGTGTGATCGTCCTGCACCTGGCCGATGCCCGCCAACGGCCGGTCGAGCGCGCGGATGCTGGCCAGCCGGCCGATCAGGCCGTTGGCCTCGACGACCTCGCGGTACCAGGCCTGGATGCGCTGCGAAATCGCGATGATGGAAAAGCGATGGCCGAGCAGGCAGGCGCTGGCCAGCGCCGATTCGGTCAGGCCCAGCACCGGCACGGGCAGCGCTTCACGCAGGCCGCCGAGTCCCGGGTCGCCAAAGGCGGCGACGATGACCGCGTCGTGATCCGCGTGGTGTTCGGCGGCGAGTTGGGCGACGGCATAGGCCCCGATCAGCGCTTCGAAGCGGGTCTCTATGTAGGCGACGCCGAAGGGCGCGGTCAGCACCGTGATCTGCGTGCCCGGCGAAGCACTGCGATCCGCCTCCGCCTGGATGAGCGCGGACACGCTGTCCGAGATGTTGGGGTTGATGAGCAGCAGGCGCACGACGTCTTCGCGGAGTTCAAACCCGGCGCGGCCCGAGCGTCGGCGGCCCGCATTCGAGAAAGCGGCCGCGGCCGCTTTCGCCCTGCGGCCGAACACCGTCCCACACCACTTCGCCGCGCGAGAGCGTGATCGCCGGCCAGCCCTTCACGCGGTGGCCTTCGTAGGGTGTGTAGTCGACCGCGTGATGCAGGTCCTGGTTGCGGATGACGCGCTCCTCGCCGTCAGAAAAGCGATTCCAGATCACGAGGTCGGCGTCGGCGCCGATCGCGATCGTTCCCTTGCGCGGATACAGGCCGTAGGCGCGCGCCGGTGCGGTCGCGGTGAGCTCGACGAAGCGCTGCGGCGTGATGCGCCCGTCCATCACGCCGGCCGAGAACAGCAAGGGCAGGC
>JBDTNU010000416.1:0-4058 GCA_039933535.1 Caldimonas sp.
CCGAGTTCCGCAAGGTTCACCAGTTCAACGTGTTCACGGTCAACACGCCGATGCAGCATGGCATCGCCGCGTTCATGGCCGACCCTTCGCACCACCTGGGCCTGCCCGCCTTCTACCGCGCCAAGCGCGACCTCTTCCGCGCCGGCCTGGCGAAGACGCGGCTGCGCGCCTTGCCCTGCCAGGGAACCTACTTCCAGTGCGTCGACTATTCCGCGGTGAGCGACAAGCCCGAAGCCGATTTCTGCCAGTGGCTGACCCGGGACATCGGCGTCGCTGCGATTCCGCTGTCGGCCTTCTACGCCGACGCGTTCGAGCAGCGCATCGCGCGCTTCTGCTTCGCCAAGAAGGACGAGACGCTGGCCCTCGCGCTAGAGCGCCTGGCGTCGATCTGAGCCGCGGCGGCGGCTTGCTCAGCCGACGCTGCGTCGGCCGGGCTCGCGGCGCAGGAGCAGGTCGCTCATGGCCGCGTCTTCGGGCCAGCTCGAAACGTCGAGATCGACCGCGAGCTCGCCGCCACCGGTCTCCACGGCGTCCTGGTCCACCACCTCTTCGTGCGCTTCGGCGGCTGCGCCCTCGAGCGGCAGGAACAGATCGATCGATCCGAAATCGGTCTCGACGTTGCCCGAAAGCTCGCGCGCGATCGAATAGAGAAACAGCAGTTCGCGATAGGCCGGGAAGTCGAAGGTCGCCTCGGCCGCGTGACGGCGGAACAGCAGGTTGTCTAGCGCCTGCATCGCCGACAGCGGTGTTGTCCAGAGCGACTGCAGGCGCGCCACCGTCTGCGGATATTCCTCGAGGGCGCGTCCGAAGTGGAGGTCCGAGCTCCAGTCGGGCGCATAGGCATTGAAGCGCTTGTTGAAGTTCTTTCGGACCCGGTCGTAGTCGGCCTGTTCGCCGCGCCGCTGATGGATCTCGAGCAGCTGAAGATAGGGCAGCGGGCTCTTGCCGCCAGTGCCCTGCATGTAGCCGTCGAGCAATGACATCGCGGCCTCGTCCTGCCCGAGCACGACGAAGAATTCGGCCTGCTGCTCCAGGTCGATCAGCTCTTCCATCGAAAGCTCGCCGGTCTTGCGCGCGGCCGCCGCTGCGCCGCTGGTCGACGTTTCGAAAGCCGCTTGCGAAACCTCCGGGCCGAGGACGGTCGTCACTTCCAGACCGCCGATCGTCGCGGGCCCGGTCACCGGCGAAACGTTGACCGGATGGTCGGTCCAGAGCAGGCCGGAGTCGGACGTCTCGGCCGCAGGAATCGGCCCTGCATCGTGCACCGGCCGTGCTGACGGAGGCTGCTCCGATGATCGGCCGGCGCGTGTCCGCTGGCTGGCCTGCGCGTCGAACCAGCGTGCGCGCCGGCGTTGCCGAGGGCGCAGCAACCAGAGGGCGACCGCGACGAGGATGCCGAGCAGCGTCGTGCCACCCAGGACATACACCAACCAGTTGCTGTAGCGCTCGCCCTCGGCCTGGCGCAGGCGCGCCTGCAGGGCGGCGACGGTCTGCCGGGTCGCTTGCGAGTCGCTGCGCACGCGCTCGAGGCCGGCCTCGAGGGTCTGGATGCGTTCACGCTGAGCGGCTTGCGAAGTCGATTCGCTGGCGGCCGACTCAGGCGGCAGCGCCAACGAGGCCACGGGCGGCATGGCGGGCGCTGCAACCTGTGCAGCGACCACGGCAGGCACGGGTGCGGTGGCCGATGCCGCCGAAGCCGACGCCGCGGCCGCGAGCACGCGCGGCGCTTCGAGGCGCAGGCGAGCGCCGCCGACCCGGGGCGGTGCCTGCAGAGCCGTGCGTGTCGTCGGCGACGACTTCGCCGACGCATGGCGATGCCGCGATCTCACCGGCGCGACCGAAGCGGCGCTCGCGACCGCGATCCGTCTCGCCCGCGGCGCGGCGCGCGCGCTTCTGGCCGTGCCATCGCTATCGCTCGCCGACGGATCGACCGCACCGCGCCGCCGCGACGCATCGGCCTGGCGCGCAAGGTCGGCCAGCGATGCGGTCTGCGATTCGATGGCCGGGCTCGGCAAGGAGATGGTCTCGGACGCGCCGGCTTCAGCGAGTTGAAGCGAAGGCGGATCGATGAACGTGACGAAGCGGCGCGAGAGGCGCGAGCCGCAGCCGACCGAGACCTCGATCGTGACGATGGGCTCGTCGATGATGACGGCAGTCGTCACGCGCACGACTCGCTGCGTCGGATCGCGCGTCGGTTCCAGCACGGCGCGGACGTTGCGCGGTGCGATCTTGGCGTCGCCGGCGTAGACATCGGCATAGACGCAGTCGCGCGAGACCGTCTCGTCCGCGTCGAGCACGACGCTCGCGACAAAATTCAGGTGCTGGCCAAGAGTGGTTTGGGTATTGCTCGGCCCAAAGCCCAACGCCATGGCCGAAGACGAGATCAGGAAGGCTGCTGCTGCGGCGACGGCGGATGGAAGAAAAAGTCTCGGCATGCGTGGGCGGTGAGGGTCGAATTGACTCTAGCACGCGACCCCCTGCGTTGCGGGTCACGAGAGCCTCGCGCCTCCTGGGTGCGTGACACAATTCCGCCAATGAAGCGGCCGTATTCCACACCCGGTCGATCGCTGACTGTGACAGCGCGCCGCGATGCCGTCTGAGCTCGTCACCGAGCGGCGCGGCGCAACGCTCGTTCTCACGATCAGCGATCCAGCCACGCGCAACACGCTGTCGACGCAAGTCGTTGCCGCGGGCATCGAAGCGTTGGGCGCGTCGGAGGCCAAGGACGAGGTTCGCGCCGTGATCCTTCGCGGTGAAGGCGGTCATTTCTGCGCCGGCGGCAATCTGCAGGGCCTGCGCGAGCGGCGCGCGGCCGGACGCGAGACGCAGCGCCGTTCACTCGAGCAGCTCCATCATTTCGTCGCCGCGATCCGCGCCTATCCGAAGCCGGTGATCGCGGCCGTCGAAGGCGCCGCCGCCGGTGCCGGCTTCTCGCTCGCCCTGGCCTGCGATCTGATCGTTGCCAGCGCCGACGCGCGCTTCGCCATGTCGTACGTAAAGGTCGGCCTCTCGCCCGACGCCGGCGCGACGTGGAACCTGGCGCGATCGCTGCCGCGCGCGCTGGCGCAACAGATGGTCTGGCTCGCCGAGCCCTTGTCGGCGCAAACGCTGCACAGCCACGGCGTCGTTGCCGCGGTCGTGCCGGGGGGCAGCGCGTTCGACGAGGCGATTCGACTCGCCGAGCGGCTGGCCGCGATGGCGCCGAACGCGATCGCGAGCGCGAAGGAACTGCTCGAGCAGGCGAGCGGTCGCACGCTCGCGGAGCAACTCGGCGCGGAGCGCGATCATTTCCTCGACAACCTCTTCCACGACAACGGCGAAGAGGGCCTGTGTGCGTTCATCGAAAAGCGCGCGCCGCGATTCTCGTGACCCTGGAATCCGACCCCTGTCACGTCAGAGACTGCTCATGACCGCCCCCGTTCTCACAATCGACGAACAGTCGAACATCGAAACGGGCTCGTGGTTCTCAAAGCTTTCCCAGTCCCTGCGCGACGCGATCCTTTCGCGTGCGGTGGTGCGCCGCATCGCCGACGGCGCGATCCTCGGCGCGCGCGGCGCGGAGGCGCAGGAGTGGTGCGGCGTCGCGCTCGGCGCGGTGCGCGTGAGCTCGGTGTCGCTGTCCGGCAAGCAGGTCACCCTCACCTACGTCGAGCCGGGCACTTGGTTCGGCGACATCGCCCTCTTCGACGGCATGCCGCGCACCCACGATGCGCACGCTCACGGCGCGACGACCTTGCTGGTCATCCGACGAGCCGACTTCAGAAATCTGCTGGCGCAGCATGTCGAGCTCTACGAAGCCCTGCTGCGCCTGAACTGCCGGCGCTTGCGCCTGCTCTTCGACGCGGTCGAGGACCTCAACACGCGGCCGCTCGCGGCGCGCCTTGCGAAGCAGATCCTGCTCCTGGCGCGCAGCTACGGCATCGAGCAGGGCGGCGAGATCCGAGTCGGCCTGCAGCTCGCCCAGGAAGACATCGCGCAGATGCTCGGCGCCTCGCGCCAGCGCGTGAACCAGGAGCTGAAGGGCTTCGAGCGCGACGGCGCGGTGCGCATCGAACCGA
>JBDTNU010000417.1:0-4056 GCA_039933535.1 Caldimonas sp.
CCTTGTCGAAGTCCTCCATCGCCCTGGCCGGGCGCTTCAAAGCTTCCAGGATCGCGCCACGCTGCGCGAAGAACGCGGCCGTCGCCGGCTCGAGCGTGCAGGCCTGGTTCAGATCGGCCAGCGCGCTCTCGTAGTCGCCGCGCGCGGCCGACGCGGCGCCACGGCGCGCGAGCTGGTCGGCGTTCGCGGCCTGGGCGCCGCTTGCGGCTGGATCGGCGTCGAGGGCCGCGGCAGCGGCGGCCTCGCTCTTGTTGAGGGCGAACACCGTGCCGCCGGCGTACGTGAGGAACATCTTCGACTGCTGCTTCGAGACGTAGATCCGATGCGAGAGGAAGAAGTCGATGCCCAGCAGCATCTCGGCCTCGTCCATCTTGAACTCGGCGACGCGCAGGTTGTTGTTCATGACGGCTTCGCCGCCCAGCTCGAACTTCTCGAAGCGCGCCGTCCAGGCCCTGGCGCTGCCGCGACCGCCGCCATAGATCGTGCCGGCCGGCTTCATGTCGGCCTCGGCGACGCCGGCGCGTCGGGCCGCGCGCGCCGAGACGATCGTCGTGGCCCCGGTGTCGAACAAGGCCGTGAGCTCGTAGCCGTCGAGCTTGACGCGTGCGCGGATCGCCGGGTTCTTGGCTCTTTCCGAAATCAGCTCGATCTCGGTGACCGGCGTGACGCCTGCCCAGTAGGCCATGTTGGACTTCGCGCAATCGTCGTTGGGGATCATGATCCTGATGACGCCGTGCGCAAGGTCGTACTCCGTGTCGGCGAACGACAGGAGGTTGCGCCCCATCAATCCCATCGTGCCGGCGCCGGGCTCGTTGCCGCCGACGGCGAACTCAACGTTGGCAACGTCGCCGCCGAGCAGATGCAGCTTGTCGACGGTCGTCAGGCTCGTATCGATCGAGCCCGTGACGCCCTGCACGCGCACCCCGTAGACCGGACGCAGCGTCAGCCCGAGCTGCGCCGCCGCGGCGTTGGTGAGGAAGCTGTAGAAGGCGCCGCTGTCCACCGTCAGCGGCACGGGCGTGCCGTTGATGCCGACTGTCGCGACCGCGCGCGAGCCCACCATCTTCACCGGCAGCTCGAGCGTCTGCACCTGGCAGGCAGCGTGCGCCAGCAAGGGCAGCGCCAGTCCGAACGCTGCGAGCGCGCCCACGCGATTCATGTTGCGATCGTCCACCGTGGCCGAACTCTACGGCAGCGCGCGTCGGCAGCGCGCCGCGACGACCGTCAGAGGCGCTCGAACACCGCGGCGATGCCTTGCCCGCCGCCGATGCACATCGTCACCAGCGCATAGCGGCCGGCCGTGCGGTGCAGCTCGTAGACCGCCTTGGTCGCGAGGAACGCACCCGAGCATCCGATTGGGTGGCCCAGGGCGATCGCGCCGCCGTTCGGGTTGACCTTCTTCAGGTCGAACTCGAGGCCGCGTGCGACCGCGATCGCCTGTGCCGCGAAGGCCTCGTTGCTCTCGATCACGTCGATCTGGTCGAGCCTGAGGCCGCCCTTCTTCAGCGCCAGCTTCGTCGCCGGGATCGGGCCTTCGCCCATGATCTCGTTGGCCACGCCGGCCACCGCATACGACACCAGACGCGCCATCGGCTTGTGGCCCGCGGCGGCGGCGACGGCCGCATCGGCGAGCACGAAGAAGGCCGCGCCGTCGTTGATGCCCGAAGCGTTGCCCGCCGTCACCGAGCCGTCCTTCTTGAACGCCGGCTTGAGCCTGGCGAGCGACTCGAGCGTGGTGCCCGCCTTCACGTGCTCGTCGGTGTCGAAGGTGACTTCGCCCTTCTTCGTCTGCTTCACGATGGCGACGATCTGCGACTTGAAGCGGCCTTCGGCGATCGCTGCTGCGGCCTTGCGGTGCGACTCGACGGCCAGCGCGTCCTGCTCCTCGCGGGTGATGCCCCACTTGGCGGTCAGGTTCTCGGCCGTGATGCCCATGTGTCCGACGCCGAACGGGTCGGTCAAGGTGGCCATCATCATGTCGATCATCTTGGTGTCGCCCATGCGCGCGCCGTTGCGCATCGCGCTCGACAGATAGCCGCCGCGGCTCATCACCTCGACGCCGCCGCCGATGCCGTAGTCGCAATCGCCGAGCAGGATGTTCTGCGCCGTCGTGACGATGCCCTGCAGGCCCGACGAGCACAGGCGATTCACCGACATGGCGACCGACTCCATCGGCAGCCCGGCCTGGATCGACGCCACCCGCGCCACGTAGGCGAAGCGACCTTCGGTGGGAATGGTGTTGCCCACGGTCACGTAGTTGATCGCCTTCGGGTCGACGCCGGAGCGGCGCACGGCCTCCTTCATCACCGTGCCGGCCAGCTCGGCCGGCTCGATGTCGGCGAGCGCGCCGCCGAAGGTGCCGATCGCCGAGCGGGCCGCGCCCAGCACCACCACGTCGCGCGTGCTCATGGCGTGACCAGCGCCTTCATGTCCTTCATCTGATGGGCCGCGCGTTGCGTGATCCGCGTCATCGCTTCGGACTGCGCGTGCCGCGCCATGTCGGCCAGCTCCTTCATGTTGGCCAGCGTCTTCTCGAATCCCTTGCGCACGACCTCGCCCTGCTTGCCCACGTCGGCCATGCCGCCGCCGGCCAGGCTCTTCGCCGAGTCCTGCATCGCGTGCATCGCCTCGCTCATGATCTCGGCCTGCTTGCGGCCGAGCGCCTGCATCGACTCGAAAGTCGCGGCGTTGGCCGCGATCAAGGCCTCGATGTCCTTGCGCTGGGTCTCGACGATCGCGGTCATGTCGATGCCGGGCATCTTGAACTGCTTCATCATGGCTGTGACGTCGCCGAAGGTTTGAGTCTGTTTCGTCATGCTTGTCTCCTGATGGTGGGGATCACGCCGTCGTGTCGTCGACGACTCACGTTGCGAAGGGTGCGGCGGCGAGCGCTCAATGGCCTGAAGCGCCCGAGGCGCCGATGCCGGTTTCCGAACGCACCTGCTGGGCCACGAAGCCGGCCCGGTCCTCGGCAGCGCGCGGGCTGCGATCGAGGATGGAGACCAGCCAGATGCCGACGAAGCCGATCGTCATCGAGAACAGGGCAGGCGAGGCGTAGGGGAACAGTGCCGAGCCTTTCGGATTGCCCAGGGTCACTTCCCAGACCGCCGGCGAGACCAGCGTCAGCAGCACCGACGAGATCAGCCCGAGAAAGCCGCCGACCACCGCGCCGCGGGTCGTGCAGTCCTTCCACAGCACCGACATCAGCAGCACCGGGAAGTTGGCCGAGGCCGCGATCGCGAACGCCAGGCTGACCATGAAGGCGATGTTCTGCTTCTCGAACGCGATGCCGAGCACGACCGCGACGATGCCGAGCGCCACAGTCGTGATGCGCGACACCTTCAGCTCGGCGGCGCCGTCGGCCTTGCCCTTCATGATGACGGTCGAATACAGGTCGTGCGAGACCGCCGACGCACCCGACAGCGTGAGCCCGGCGACCACCGCCAGGATGGTCGCGAACGCCACCGCCGAGATGAAGCCGAGGAAGACGTTGCCGCCGACCGCGTTGGCGAGGTGCACCGCCGCCATGTTGCCGCCACCGAGCAGGCCGCCCTTGGCATCGAGGAACTGCGGATTCGTCAGCACGAAGGTGATCGCGCCGAAGCCGATGATGAAGGTCAGGATGTAGAAGTAGCTGATCCAGGTCGTCGCCCACAGCACCGACTTGCGCGCTTCCTTGGCGTTGGGCACGGTGAAGAAGCGCATCAGGATGTGCGGCAGCCCGGCGGTGCCGAACATCAACGCCATGCCGAAGCTGATCGCCGAGATCGGATCCTTGATGAAGCCGCCGGGGCCCATGATCGAGAAGCCCTGCGCCGCCGCCTCTTGCGGCGACTTGCCGGCCGCCGCGGCGATGCCGGTCTTCACCTCGACCGCCTTGGCGAACATGGCCTCCGGGCTGAAGCCGAAGTGGTAGAGCACCATGAAGGCCATGAAGCTCGCACCGGCGAGCAGCAGGCCGGCCTTGATGATCTGCACCCAGGTCGTCGCGGTCATGCCGCCGAACAGCACGTAGACCATCATCAGCGCGCCGACGATGACGACCGCGATCCAGTA
>JBDTNU010000418.1:0-4054 GCA_039933535.1 Caldimonas sp.
CGCATCCGCACGGCAACCTCACCGTGAGCGAAGTGATCCAGAAGTCGAGCAACGTAGGCGCGGCGCGGATCGCGCTCACCTTCACGCCGCGCGAGATGTGGGAGCTTTACAGCGCGGTCGGCTTCGGCCAGAAGCCGCAGCTCGGCTTTCCCGGCGTTGTGACCGGTCGGTTGCGTCCTTACAAGAGCTGGCGGCCGATCGAGCAGGCGACCATGAGCTACGGCTACGGCCTGTCGGCCTCGCTGTTCCAGATCGCCCACGCCTACACCGTCTTCGCGCACGACGGCGAGTTGATCCCGGTGACGCTGACGCGGCCGCTCGGCGCACCGCCGAGCGTGCCGGTCTCGGGCGTGCGCGTGCTCTCGCCGAAGACGACGGCCACCGTGCGCGACATGCTTCATCTCGTGACGCTGCCCGGCGGCACCGCGACGAAAGCGCAGGTCATGGGCTACTCGGTGGGAGGAAAGAGCGGCACCGCGTACAAGCAGGAAGGCGCCGGCTACGCGGAGAAGAAATACCGCGCCTGGTTCGTGGGCATGGCGCCGATCGACCACCCGCGCATCATCGTCGCCGTGATGGTCGACGAGCCGACCGCCGGCAAGTGGTACGGCGGCGACGTCGCCGCGCCGGTGTTCAGCGAAGTCGTGCAGCAGACGCTGCGCATGATGGGCGTGCAGCCCGACCTCGACGTGAAGACGCAGGTCATCTCGCGCGACATGCCGACCGAAGTGGAGAGCTTCTAGTGGCCGCGGGTGCGGTGACCACGCTCGATTCGCGCGAGGCCGCGCACGCCTGGCTGCTCGTGCGCCAGGCAAGCGCGCTCGTCGGCGACAGCCGCAGGGTCACGCCGGGCGACGCCTTCGTCGCGTGGCCCGGCTACGCGACCGACGCGCGCCGCCATGTGCCGGGTGCGCTGGTCGCCGGCGCCGCCGCCTGCCTGGTCGAGGCCGAAGGCGTCGAGGCCTTCGACTTCGCGAACGAGTCGCGCGTGGCCGCCATGCGTGGTCTCAAGGCCGCTGCGGGCGACATCGCCAGCCGGTTTCTCGGCGTGCCGAGCAAGCGACTCGATGTCATCGCCATCACCGGCACCAATGGCAAGACCTCGACTGCGTGGTGGGTTGCGCAGGCGCTCGGAGCGATCGGGCGCCGCTCGGGCGTGATCGGCACGCTCGGCGTCGGCGAGCCGCCGGCGGCCGACGCGACGAACCGGTCGGTGGCGACCGGCCTGCTGGAGACCGGCCTGCTGGAGACCGGCATGACCACGCCGGATCCGATCATCCTGCAGACCGCGCTCGCCGACTTCGCCGCGCGCGGCTTCGCCAGCTGCGCGATCGAGGCCTCCTCGATCGGCATCGCCGAGCATCGCCTCGCGGGCACGCGCGTGGCCTGCGCCGTGTTCACCAACTTCACGCAGGACCATCTCGACTACCACGGCGACATGGCCGCCTACTGGCAGGCCAAGGCGCAGCTCTTCGCCTGGCCCGGTCTCAAGTCGGCGGTGGTCAATCTGGACGATGCGCAGGGCGTCGAGCTCGCGGCGACACTCGCCGGCGGGCCGATCGACGCCTGGACCGTCTCGACCCACGTCGATGCGCGTCTGCGCGCCAGCGCCATTCGCTACGGCAAGGACGGCCTGGCGTTCGACGTGCACGAGGGCGCGGAGCGCGTCTCGATCTCGACGCCGCTGATCGGCGACTACAACGTCTCGAACCTGCTGGCGACGATCGGCGTGCTGCGCGCCCTCGGCATCGGCTTGCAGGAAGCGGCCGAGGCCTGCGCCAGCCTGACGCCGGTGCCGGGCAGGATGCAGCGCGTCGGCAGCAGCGACAGCCATCCCGAGGTCGTGGTCGACTACGCCCACACCCCCGACGCGCTAGAGAAGGCACTGGCGGCGCTGCGACCGCTTGCCGCCGAGCGTGGCGGCAAGCTCTGGTGCGTGTTCGGCTGCGGCGGCAACCGCGACGCGAGCAAGCGGCCGCTGATGGGCGCCATCGCCGTCAAACGGGCCGAGCACGTGGTGGTGACCAGCGACAACCCGCGGCTCGAGTCGCCCGATTTCATCCTCTCGCAGATCATGGTCGGCGCGATCGGCCACGACGAGGTCGACGTGATCGAGAACCGCGCGCAGGCGATCCGCCACGCCGTGACCGCCGCCTCGCCGGCTGACGTGGTGCTGATCGCTGGCAAGGGCCACGAGGACTACCAGGACGTGGGCGGCGTGAAGCACCCGTTCTCCGACATGCGGCACGCGGCCGATGCGCTCGCGGCACGAGGCGAGCCGCTGGCACCGTTCACCGCGGCGTCGCCGATGTTCACGCTCGCCGACGCGGCGCGCTTGATCCCTGGTGCGCGTGTCGTCGGCGACCCGTCGACGACTATCCTGCGCGTGCACAGCGACACGCGCACGCTGACCACCGGCGACCTGTTCGTCGCCCTGCGTGGCGATCGCTTCGACGGGCACGACTTCCTGGCGCAGGCGCGGATCGCCGGGGCCGTCGCCGCGCTGGCCGACCACGGGCTCGAGGCGGCCGGGCTGGCGGGCCTGGAAGTGGCCGACACCCGCGTCTCGCTCGGCGCCCTGGCCGCAGGGTGGCGCTCCCTGGCCGGCAAGCGACTGCCACTCGTCGCCGTGACCGGCAGCAACGGCAAGACCACCGTCACGCAGATGATCGGCTCGATCTTCCGCGCCTGGCGGGGCGACATGGCACTCGCCACGCAAGGCAACTTCAACAACGACATCGGCCTGCCGCTGACACTGCTTCGCCTGCGCTACGGTCATCCTGCCCGAGCCCACCGCGTCGCCGTGGTCGAACTCGGCATGAATCATCCTGGCGAGATCGCCCGGCTCGCCGCGATCGCCGCGCCGAGCGTGGTGCTGGTGAACAACGCGCAGCGCGAGCACCTCGAGTTCATGGCCAGCGTCGAGGCGGTGGCGCGCGAGAACGGCAGCGCCATCGATGCGCTCGCCGCCGACGGCACGGCGGTCTTCCCTGCCGATGACGAGCACTCGTCCATCTGGCGCAGCCTCGCGGGCCCGCGCCGCGTGCTGACCTTCGGCGAAGGCGCATCGGCCGATGTCAGCGGCGAAGCGGCATGGTCCGGCGACCACTGGACGATCGCCTTGCGCAGCCCCGCAGGGAGCGCGAGCTTCGCGCTGCACATTGCCGGCCGTCACAACGTGCGCAACGCGTTCGCGGCGGCCGCGTCGGCGATCGCCGCCGGCTGTCCCCTGGAAGCCGTGGCGCGCGGCCTCGAGTCGTTTCGCCCGGTGCGCGGCCGCTCGCAGCTCCTGCGCAAGGTCGTGGGCGGCGTCGAGCGCACGCTGGTCGACGACACCTACAACGCCAATCCGGATTCGGTGCGCGCCGCGATCGACGTGCTCGCTGACCTGCCGGCACCGCGCTGGCTGGTGCTCGGCGACATGGGCGAGGTCGGCACGCAGGGGCCGGCGTTCCACCGCGAAGCCGGCGCCTACGCGAGCGAGCGCGGCGTCGAGACGCTGTGGGCCGCCGGCGCCGAGAGTCCGAACACGGTCGCCGGCTTCGCCGGCGCGCGCGCTTTCGCGAACGTCGAGGCGCTGGTCGCCGAGCTCGGTAGCGCGCCAGCCTTCGCCTCGGTGCTGATCAAGGGCTCGCGCTTCATGCGCATGGAGCGCGTGGTCGCCGCGCTCGTCAAGGAACCGGCCGGGGACCCGCATGCTGCTTAGCCTGTCGAGAACTCGGAGGCGACATGCTGCTTAGCTTGTCGCAATGGCTGCAGGCCTACTCGCCCGAGTTCGGCTTCATGCGCGTGTTCCAGTACATCACCTTCCGCGCCGTGATGGCGGCGATGACCTCGCTGATCATCGGCCTGGTGTTCGGGCCCTGGGTGATCCGCCGCCTCGCGAGCCTGAAGATCGGCCAGCCGATCCGCGCCTATGGCGTCGAGTCGCACGTGGCCAAGAGCGGCACGCCGACCATGGGCGGGGTGCTGATCCTGCTCGGCATCGGCGTCTCGACCCTGCTCTGGTTCGACTGGTCGAACCGCTTCGTCTGGATCGTGATGATCGTGACGA
>JBDTNU010000419.1:0-4038 GCA_039933535.1 Caldimonas sp.
ATTATAGGACGTCTTAAGGGCTTTCCCTAAAGACCGAGCGTTGTCACCGGAAACGACTCTTCGGATCGTTGCAAAAGTGCGTCACTCGACTCTCGCGCTTCGTTGAGGTCGATCGGTCGACTCGAAAGCGTCCCCCGGTAGTGCACCCGGTCGAGGAGGCGCAGCACCACCTGCCCCGGGACGAGAAGCAGGGTCGGGATCTGCTCGACGCCGAGTTCAGGATCGCTGCGACAACGCACCACGTGCGACCACTGCTGGCGCCAGGCGACGAACCTGAGCTGGCGGCGCGCGAGTTCGTCGAAGGCGTGCGCCATCAACGTGAGCGTGCAGCGTGAATCGATCCAGTGCGACAGCGACTCGACGGTCTCGCGATCGTTGAGCGGCCAGTCGGCGAAGGTCGGATCGATCATCACGATCTCGCGCGACCCGGCCGCTGCGGCTTGCGTCAGCGCGGACTGCACGGCACGGTGGAAGTCGTCGCGCGAGGCGATCTGGACGATGCTGTCTTCGGTCATGTCGGCTCCTCGCCAGGGGTCTCGTTCGAAAGCATGCACCAACCCGCCCGCAGCCACTCGGACAGCAGACCGCGGGCGCCGACGCTCGCCCGGGCGACGCTTCCGGCATCGAGGCGGCGCCGATCGGCGAGGCGCCGCATCAGTGTCGCATCGCTTCCCGACGCGAGGTACGACTCGCCGTTGATGAAGACGTGGTGCTCGTCGTAGAGCATGCGGGTCCCCGGGTCGAGCGCCAGCGCGCCGTCGGCCCGCGACGACCCCGGCGATCGCGCGAACCACGTCCCCGGCTTGGGCTCGCTCAGCACCTCGCCCAGCGCCTGCCCGCGCGCCCGGGCATCGTCGAGAAGGCGATCGATCGACGCGTCGGCGAAGCGGCGCAGCCGCTCGGGAATGCGCGCAGGGCGATCAGTCGCGGGCTCGCCCTGGTCGCGATAGCGCGCCGCATCGCGTCCGGCGGCCTCGTCGTCATCCTCGAGCGCCGACTCCGCGATGCGCTGCACCAGCTCGGCCGCGAGTCCGTCGCCCGCGGGAGCGCGAAAGCCGACCGACGCCGTGAGGGATTCGCCCACGGCAATCCCGTCATGGCCCCAGCCGGGCGGCAGGTAGAGCATGTCGCCGGGATCGAGCAGCCAGTCGTGGGTCGGCACGAAGCCGCGCAGCATCTTGAGCGGCACGTCGCGGCGCCACGCTGGCTTCGCGGTCCGGCCAACGCGCCAGCGGCGCCGGCCCGCGACCTGGAGCAGGAACACGTCGTAGGAATCGAGATGCGGGCCGACGCCGCCGCCGTCGGTCGCGAACGAGACCATGACGTCGTCGAGGCGGGCGTCGCCGATGAAGCGGAAGCGATCGCGCAGACGGTGAACGGCGTCGTCGTGCAGGTCGACGCCCTGAACCAGAAGGGTCCAGCGCGGAACCGCCAGCGGCGGCAGCGATCGCCGTGGCAACGGCCCGTGACGCACGGACCACTCCCGTCCCGAATGAACGATCAGACGCGACTCGACATCGTCATCGGCGGCGAGCGAGAAGACGCGCCGACGATCGAAGCCCGGCAGCGCACCGGGTACCGCCGCGCGGATAAGGCGTGGCGATCGCTGCCAGTGGCGGCGCATGAAATCAGCCGCCGACAGGCCGCCGAGCAAGGCCATCGGCCGTTCGAGATCCATGCCTCATTGTGCGATCATCATTCGATGGAAATCGCCGCGCCCTGTGTCGTGAGCCTCACCTGGCGCCTCGCCGATGCGCAGGGCACCGAGATCGACGAGCTCGCCGAGCCGGTCGAGTTCTTCTACGGCGGCGATGACCTGCTCGCCAAGGTCGAGGAAGCGCTTGCGGGCGAGCATGAAGGCTTCGAGACGACGCTGCATCTCGAGCCCGAGCATGCGTTCGGAGACTACGACCCCGAGCTCGTCTTCTTCGAGGGCCGCGACATCTTTCCCGAAGGCGTCGACGCCGGCATGCAGTTCGAAGGCCCGCCGCCGGGAGCCAAGACCGCAGGCATGCCCGTCGACGCGATCTATACCGTCACCGAGGTCTATCCCGACCACATCGTGCTCGACGGCAACCATCCGCTCGCCGGCATCGCCCTCAGGCTCGCGCTGCGCGTGCGCGACGTGCGCGAAGCGAGCGAGGAAGAGATCGAGGCCGGCAGCGTTGCGCCTTCGGGTCTCAGCGTCATGGGCACGGTGCCCGCAGGCACGCGCCTGCACTGAAGCTCAGCCCGTCTGCCCCTCTGCAGCCGGGGCGGCAAGGCCGACCGTCGTCTCCGGTGTCTGCACCGGGCCCTTGCCGCTGAAGCGGTCGAGCGCGAGGTAGATCACGGGCGTGATGTAGAGCGTGATCGCCTGCGAGAAGACGAGGCCGCCCACGACCGCCAGACCGAGCGGCTGCCGCAGCTCGGCGCCGGCGCCGAGGCCGAGCGCGATCGGCAAGGCGCCCATCAGCGCCGCGAGGGTCGTCATCATGATCGGCCGGAAGCGAAGCACGCAGGCCTCGCGAATCGCCGCGGCGGGCGCCATGCCCTGATTGCGCTGCGCGTCGAGGGCGAAGTCGATCATCATGATCGCGTTCTTCTTGACGATGCCGATCAGCAGCAGGATGCCGATCGTCGCGATCAGCGTCAGGTCCTGGTCGAACAGCTTCAAGGTCAACAGCGCGCCGACCGCCGCCGAAGGCAGGCCGGCGAGGATCGTCAGGGGGTGGATGTAGCTTTCGTACAGCACGCCGAGGAGCACGTAGATGACGAGCAGTGCAGAGATGATCAGGATGGCCTGGCTGCCCTGCGAGCTCTTGAAGACGGCCGCGTCACCGCCGTAAGCGGTGATGATCGACGACGGCAGGCGAATCTGGTCTCGGTACTTCTCGATCCTGGTAGTCGCGTCGCCGAGCGCCGTGCCGGGCGCCAGATTGAACGAGATCGTGACCGCCTGCAGCTGGCCCACGTGGTTGATCGAGGTCGGGCCGACCGAGCGCGTCACGGTGGCAAAGCTCGACAGCGGCACCAGCGCCCCGCTCGACGACCGCACGTAGATGTTGTTGAAGGCGCCCTCGTCCTGCTTGGCACCCGGCGCCACCTCCATGATCACCTGGTAGCTGTCGACCGCGGTGTAGATGGTCGAGACCTGGCGCTCACCGAAGGCGCTGTAAAGCGCCGAGCGCACGGAGTCGATCGAGACGCCGAGCGTGTTGGCGCGATCGCGATCGATCTTCAGCGAGGCCTGCAGGCCCTTGAGCTGCGAGTCGCTCGTGACATCGCGGAACATCGGATCGGCACGCATCGGCTCCTGCAGCTTGAGCGCCCAATCGTTGAGCTCGCCGGCCTGGACGCTCTGCAGGATGTACTGGTACTGCGCCTTGCTCGGACGGCCACCGAGCTGCAGGTTCTGGATCGGCCGCATGTAGACGCTGATGCCGGGAACCTCGCGCAGCTTCTTGCGCAGGTTCTCGACCACCGTCTTCATCGGCGGCCGGTCCGCACGCGGCTTGAGGTTGATGAACATGCGGCCGACATTCTGCGAGCCGCTCACCCCACCGGCGCCGTTGAAGGAGTTGACGGTCGCCACCGCCGGGTCGTTGCGCAGCACCTCGGCGACGCGGCTTTGCAGCACGACCATCGCCGGGAAGGAGATGTCCTCGGCGGCCTCGGTGGAAATGCTGATCTGGCCGATGTCTTCCTCGGGAAAGAAGCCCTTGGGAATCGTCACGAACAGCCACGCCGTCGCGACGAAGGTGAGCAGCGCGACCAGCAGCACGATGCCCCGATGGCGCAGCGCCATGTCGAGCGAGCGCGAGTAGCCGGAGAGCATCGCGTCGAAGCCGCGCTCGAACGAGCGCACGATCATGCCGGGGCGCTTCATGTGCGCCTCGTCGGTCAGGAAGCGGCTCGCCAGCATCGGCACCAGCGTCAGCGAGACGAACGCCGAGGCGATGATGGCCAGCGTGACGATGACCGCGAACTCGTGAAACAGCAGGCCGATCACGCCCGGCATGAAGAAGATCGGGATGAACACGGCGACCAGCGAGCTCG
>JBDTNU010000420.1:0-4020 GCA_039933535.1 Caldimonas sp.
TACCGAAGCACCGGATAGCAACGAGGCTCGGCTGATGCAGCGGCTGCTCGACGCTCTCGCGGCAGACGACTACCGCACCGACGTCGTCCCGACATTGACCGGCGCCCTCGTCGCGGCCGAAAGCGACATGGCGATCGGCTGCTTTCTGCTCGCCATCGACGGCCCGAACGAGGAGGAGGTTCAGGCGCTGATCCACACGATCCGGCAGGAGCGCGGGCTTGACACGCCGATCTACCTCGTCAGTGAACTGAAAGGCGTCGAATCTTTGTCGCTCGTACCGATGGGCGAGGTCACCGGCTACATCTACCTCGACCACGAGACGCCGGCCTTCTCGGCGAAGGAGGCGATCTTCGCGCTGGAACGGTATGCCGCGAGCCTGAAGCCGCCGTTCTTCGGCGCGCTGATGGACTACGAATACGAAGGCAACCAGATGTGGACCTGTCCCGGCCATCAGGGCGGCGCGTTCTATCGCCGCAGCCCGGCCGGGCGCCTCTTCGTCGAGCATCTCGGCGAGGCCGTGTTCCGCAACGACATCGACAACTCGGTCCCCGAGCTTGGCGACCTGCTGACGCACGTCGGCCCGGCACTGGCCGCGCAGAAGGAAGCTGCCGAGGTCTTCGGCGCCGACCGCACCTACTTCATCTTGAACGGCACCTCGACCTCGAACAAGGTCGTCACGGCAGCGCTCCTAGAGCGCGGCGATCTCGTGCTGTTCGATCGCAACAACCACAAGTCGAACCATCAGGGCGCGCTGCAGCTCGCCGGCGCGATCCCCATCTACGTCGAGACCGACCGCAATCCGCAAGGGCTCATCGGCCCGATCGACTACGACGCGCTCGACGAGAAGAAGCTGCGCGAGCAGATCCGCAACCATCCTCTCGTCACCGACAAGGAGGCATGGAAACGGGAGCGGCCGTTCCGGCTCGCCATCATCGAGCAGTGCAGCTACGACGGCACGATCTACAACGCCGGCCGCCTGATCGAGCGCATCGGGCACCTCTGCGAATACGTCCATTTCGATGAAGCCTGGGCCGGCTTCATGAAATTCCATCCATTGTTCGAGGGCCACTTTGCGATGGGGCTCGAGAACCTCGACGCCTCGAGCCCCGGCATCGTTGCCACGCAGTCGACCCACAAGCAGCTCGCCGGCTTTTCCCAAGCCTCCCAGATTCACGTGCGAGACGCGCACATCAAGGGGCAGTCCCGACGCACCGAGCACCGGCGCTTCAACGAGATGTTCATGTTGCACTGCTCGACGTCGCCGTTCTATCCGTTGTTCGCCAGCCTCGACGTCGACGCCCGGATGCACAAGGGGCGAAACGGCCTGGTGCTCTGGGACGATGCCGTCCGCGTCGGCATCGAGACGCGCAAGAAGATTCGCACGCTCCAAGCGCAGTTCGTCTCGGCCGCGAAGGACGCGAGCACCGCTTGGTTTTTCGATCCCTTTGTGCCCGACGTGGTGACTATTGAGGATTCGAAATTCACCGCGCCGCTGGTTCGCGTGAAGTGGGAGGACATCCCGACCGACGTGCTCGCCCACGAGCCGGCATGCTGGGCGCTGGCCCCGGATGCGCGCTGGCACGGCTTTCGTCACGCCTCGCCCAGCTGGGCGATGACGGACCCGAACAAGCTGACCCTGATCACGCCGGGCTTCGACCGCAAGACCGGTGCATACGCCAGGACCGGCATTCCGGCAACGCTGCTGGCGGCCTACCTGCGCGAGAACAACATCATTCCGGAGAAGTGCGACCTCAACAGCATTCTCTTCCTGCTGACGCC
Source organism: Caldimonas sp. (assembly GCA_039933535.1). GTDB lineage: Bacteria > Pseudomonadota > Gammaproteobacteria > Burkholderiales > Burkholderiaceae_C > Schlegelella_A. The sequence continues at coordinate 1,780 of JBDTNU010000420.1, forward strand.
GGCCATCGAAGCGGGAAAGTGCGCATCGCTGATCTCGCGGCTGGTGGCGTTCAAGCATCTGTACGACGCCGACGCCACCATACAGGACGTACTGCCTTCGATGCTGTCCCGCTATCCGTTGCGCTATGCGGGCTACACGCTTCGGCGTCTGTGCGACGAGATGCATGGCTTCTATCGCGAGCATGACATCGCGTCCCTGCAGCGTTTGTGCTTTCGCGGCGAGCACTTTCCGGAACAGGCCATGTCGGTGCAGGAAGCGACCGAGGCCCTCGTCGGCAACCGGGTCGACTACCTCCCTCTCGCGCAGTGCAAGGGCCGCATCTCGGCAACGCTGGCGCTGATCTATCCACCGGGGATTGGCATCGTTGTTCCTGGAGAGCGATACGACGACCGGGCGCAGCCGATGCTCGACTACTTCCTGGTCTTCGAAGAAGCCTTCAACCGCTTTCCCGGCTTCGAGTTCGAGGTGCAAGGGGTCTATGCCGACGATGTGGACGGCCGCGTCGTGTTTCACACCTACGTCGTGAAGGAGGCGACATGACGACCATCGTCGATCGGACTGCAAAGGCCGTTCCCGGCATCCTCTATCGGCGCCGAGTCCTCGTCGTTCACAACGGCCTCGACGTCGCCACCGCCGGCGGGCGCGCCACAGCCACCCTGATCGACGCGCTACGGGACCGAGACATCGACGTGATCGATGCCGCCTCTGCGAGCGAAGCCACGGCGCAGATCGCCATGCATTCGTTGCTGCAGGCCATCCTGATCGACTGGGACCTGGCCGGCCATAAGCATCACGAGGCCGCACGGGGCGTCATCGCCGAAGTACGAGCCCATGCCGCGCGGCTGCCGATCTTCCTGCTCGCCGCAAGCGGCGCCGTCACCGACATGTCGGCCGACGTGCTGTCTGAGGTAAACGACTATGTCTGGCTTTTCGAGGACACGCCTGACTTCATCGGCGGCCGTGTCGTGGCCGCGATCGATCGATATCGCGCCACCTTGCTGCCCCCGATGTTCAAGGCGCTCGCAAACTTCGCCCATCGGTACGAGTATTCGTGGCACACGCCAGGGCATGCCGGCGGAACCGCCTTCATGAAGCACCCCGCGGGGCGCGCATTCGTCGAGTTCTTCGGCGAAGAGCTGTTCCGCTCCGACCTCTCGATCTCGGTAGGCGAGGTCGGCTCGCTGCTCGATCACTCCGGCCCCATTGGCGAAGCGGAGCACAACGCGGCGCGCGTGTTCGGTGCCGACCGCACGTACTTCGTCACCAACGGCTCGTCGACATCGAACCGCGTCATCCTGATGGCGAGCGTCACGCGCGACCAGATCGCGCTCTGCGACCGCAATTGCCACAAGTCGGTCGAGCACGCGATGACGCTGTCGGGCGCGATCCCGACGTACCTCATGCCCTCGCGAAATTACCTAGGGTTGATCGGCCCAATCCCATCCAAGCGACTCGAGGAATCGGCGATTGCAAAGGGCATCGCGGCCAACCCGCTCGTGACGAAGGCCATCAACCCCGCCGCCGTGCATGCCGTACTCACGAATTCGACCTATGACGGCCTCTGCTACGACGTAGAACGCGTCGAGGCGTTGATCGGCAAATCGATTGATCGCCTGCATTTCGACGAAGCCTGGTACGGCTACGCCCGCTTCAACCCGCTCTACGCCGGGCGCTACGCGATGCGTGGCGATCCATCTGCACCGCGAGAGGAAGGCCCGACGCTGTTCGCGACCCAGTCGACGCACAAGCTGCTGGCCGCACTCTCGCAGGCCTCGTACATCCACATCCGCGACGGACGCCGGCCGATCGATCACGCACGCTTCAACGAGGCGTTCATGATGCACGCCTCGACTTCCCCGCAGTACGCGATCATCGCGTCGAACGACATCGCCGCGGCGATGATGGACGGGCCCTCGGGCGAGGCGCTCACGGGCGAGTCGATCGCCGAGGCAATCGCCTTCCGCCAGACGCTGGCGCGTTTGAACGCCGAGTTCGAGGCCAAGGGCGAGTGGTTTTTCAGCGCTTGGCAGCCCGACGTCGTCGACGAAGGCAAACACCATCACAAGACGGCGTTTCACCTGGCGGATGCGAAGTTGCTGGCGCACGACCCGAAGGCTTGGGTCCTGCATCCGGGCGAGGCCTGGCACGGCTTCGGTGGGCTCGAAGACGGCTACTGCATGCTTGACCCGATCAAGGTCTCGGTCGTCACCCCGGGCATGGGGCGCGACGGCCGGCTGAAG
>JBDTNU010000421.1:0-3964 GCA_039933535.1 Caldimonas sp.
CGGTGGTCGTCGCCGCGCCGGCCGCGTCGTCGCGCCGGTTCGCAGCGTCGCGCGCCGCCTGCACGGCCGACAGCGATTCGAGCCGGGCGATGGCCGTCGCGAGGTTCTCGCGCTGGCGCGCGCGCGTCTCCTCGCGGCTCAGGTCGAGTCCGTAGACATAGGCCTGCGGCGTGAAGCCGCCGGCGCGCGAGATCAGCTCCTTCAGGGTCTCTCCCGGCTGCAGCTGATAGATGCCCGGGGCGTTGACCTCGCCCTCGAGGGAGACGAGCCGCGTCTGGCGCGCGACCGGCACGCGCACGTCCTTCTGGCTGTAGACCGTGACCACGTCGCCCGGGGCGAGCGCGATGTTGTTGGCATCGTCCTTCTGCAGCACGGCCTTGCCGAGATTGAAGGGAATCACTTGGGTCGTGAGGTCGGACGTGAGCCGCTCGACCGTCGCGTAGTCCCAGTTGAGCTCGTCGAAGAGCGACGCCGGTGTCTTGCGCGAGCGGGAGACGGCGAGGCGGTCGTCTTCGCGAGCGGTGCGGTCGCTGCGCGTGCGATCGGTGGCTGCGGGCTGGTCGGGATCGAAGCGGCTGTCGTTCAGGCCGGTGTCGGGGCCGCCGACGCTGTTGCGCGTGATGGTCGCAGTCCGGCTCGACGAGCGCGGCGTGCGCCTGCCGGTCGTGTCGGTGGCGTCGTTCGTGCGCGAGCGCTCGTCGTCGTCCTCGATCACCTGCACGAGCAGGTTCTTGCGCCGGTAGAAGTCGGGCGTGATGAGCGCGTCGCGGTCGGGGATCAGGTCGCGGATGCGCATGCCCGGCGTGAACGGATAGCGCAGCGGCTGGGCGACGTGGCCCTTCAGCGTCACGGCGTTGGCGAACTGCGGCGAGATCGCCAGCAGCGTCAGCACGTCGCCGTCGCGCAGCGACTTCTGCTGGCCGGCGGCGTCGAGCGAGAAGCTCTCGACGTAGCGCTTGGCGAGCGGCTGAGACGGGTCGATGCGCTCGAGCTGGACGCGGTTCGGGTTCGCGAGCACCGGTGCGCCGCCGGCGTAGCGCAGCACGTCCTTCAGCGGCTCCTGGGCGCTCTTCAGCTCGTAGATCGCGGGCGTGTCGATCGAGCCTGTGATCGCGACGCGCGGCCCGGCCGGCTGGAAGACGACGACGTCGCCGGCGGCGAGCTGCACGTCCTTCGACTTGTCGCCCTGGACCAGGAAGTCGTAGACGTCGAGCTCGGAGATCACCTTGCCATCGCGGCGCAGCTGCACCTTTCGCATCGAGCCCTGGGGCGCCGGCCCACCGGCGGTGACGACCGCCGAGAGCAGGGTCGACTGGCTGGCCAGGGTGACGACGCCTGGCCGCTGGGCCGGGCCGACGATGAACACGCGCAGGCCGCGGAGCTGGCCGAGCGAGACGCTCAGGTCGAAGTTGGTGAACAGCCGGCCGATCTGCGCGCGCAGGTTGCGCTCGAGGTCGGAGGCCTTGACGCCGGCGACGTTGAAGCTACCCACCTTGGGCAGATTGAGCAGTCCGTTGCGATCGACCGTGCTTCGATAGTCGACGTCGATCGAGCCCCAGGCGCGGATCAGGACCTCGTCGCCGGGACCGATCGTGTAGTCGGCGGAGACCGGCACGTTGTCGAGCGAGAGGAAGGTCTCGCCGGCCTCGGCGAAGAAGTCGGCGCCGAAGATCGGCAGCAGCCGCCCGGTCGAGCTCTCGACGAAACGCTGGAACTCGCTCGGCTTCGCCGGCCGCGAGTCCGGGCGGCGGCCGATCGTGCCGTCGGCAGCATTGGCGGCGCCGCGCCCGTTTGGCCCGGGTGGCCGGGCGTTCTGCAGCGCGTTGGTGGGAGAGGTCGTGCGCCCGGATGCGTCGCGGCTGGGCGTGGCACCCGGCATGTTCGGCAGGCGCGAGGAGCCCCCGGGCGTGCTCCGGGACGTTCCCGGAGTGGCGAAGGTGCCGGTATCGGTCTCGTCGGCGGCGGGCGCCGCGACGGTATGGAAGATCAGGGCTGCGGCAAGCGCGGCGCGAATCGCGCCGGCGGGGCGCGCCGAAAGGACACGGGGGAAGGACATCGTCGGAACCAGCCTCGCCAGTCTGGCGACCGGGCGGGCAAAGGGAAACTGCGGCCTGCCGATGGTAGCGTCACTCCTTGCGGTAGCTGTCGTGGCAAGCCTTGCACGCCTGCCCGACACCACCCACGGCCGACTTGATCGTGTCGGCGTTGCCGGTCTTGGCGGCGGCATTCAGCTTGACCATCTCCTCCTGCATCTTCGCGGCGGCAGCGCGGAACTTGTCCATTTCGGTCCAGATCTTTGGCTCGGCCTTGGTGTCACCCTTGTCGCTTCCTTCGATGAATCCGGCGTAGGGCAGCTTCGAAAGCATCGTCGCAACCTCGGCGTTGTCGGCGACGGCCTTGGCGTCGAAAGGAACCCGGCCATTGGCCATCGCCGCAACCCGGCCGAGATGCACCCCCATCATCGTCATGCCCGCCTTGCGGTAACGGATCGCGTCTTCCGGCTTGGCGAACTGCGCCGCCGCCGGCGTCGAGGCGAGCAGCGTGGCGAGCCCAGCGGCTACCATCAGCGCCGGCATGAAAGATCGATGCATGGGTGTTTCCTTGTTATCTCGCAGGCGCGTCCCCGTGATGCGCGAGAGAAAGTGTACAAAGCAGGTGGGGCCGGCAGGGTCTTGTGCGGGTAAGCACCGACTGAGCGCGATCGGGCCATGAGCATCGCGACCGGGCTGGCGCCGGAAGAACGACCGATCCGCGTCTGGGACCTGCCGACGCGTGCCTTCCACTGGCTGCTCGCCACGCTCGTGGTCTTCTCGATCGTCAGCGCGCACGTCGGCGGCAACGCGATGGTCTGGCACATGCGCTCGGGCTACGCCATCTTCACGCTGCTCCTCTTTCGCGCCGTCTGGGGATTCGCCGGCGGCCACTGGTCGAGGTTCAGCGCCTTCCTCTATGCGCCGGCCACCAGCCTGCGCTACCTGCGCGGCCGGAGCCTGCCGAACGAGCACCATCACGTCGGCCACAACCCGCTCGGCGCCGGATCGGTGTTCGCGCTGCTCGGCATCCTGGCCGTCCAGGTCGCGACCGGCCTGGTCGCCGACGACGAGATCGTCAGCACCGGTCCGCTCATCAGATACGTGAGCTCGGCGACGAGCGAGCTCGCGACCCGATGGCACAAGAACTACGGCCAATGGATCATCGTCACCCTGGTGGTGCTGCATGTCGGCGCCATTGCCTTCTACTGGCTGAAGCGCCGGGAGAACCTGGTGGCGCCGATGCTGCACGGCGACAAGCTGCTCGGCGCCGACGTGCCGCCGTCGGTCGACACCGGCCGCTCCCGCCTGCTCGCCCTGGCGATCGGCCTGGCCTGCGCGCTCGGCGTGGCCGCCGTGGTTCGCCTCGGCAACTGAGCGCCGCGCGGCCATGACGGAAGCCCCTGCCGCGCCGCTGATCGAGCTGCGCCGCGCCGAAACACCGGCCGAGCTGGTCGCAGCGGCCGCCGTGTTCAGAGAGTACGCGGACACCCTCGGCATCGATCTGTGCTTCCAGAACTTCGAGGCCGAGGTGACGTCGCTGCCTGGCGACTACGCTGCGCCCGGCGGCCACCTCCTGCTCGCCTTCGTCGACGGGCAGCTCGCCGGCTGCGGCGCGCTGCGCGCGCTGACCGATGTCGACTACGCCAATGCCTGCGAGATGAAGCGCCTGTTCGTGCGGCCCGGCTTTCGCCGCTTCGGCCTCGGCCGGGCGCTCGCTCAGGCCTTGCTCGACGAGGCCCGCCGCGCCGGCTATTCGGCGATGCTGCTCGACACGCTCGACGAGATGGAGGCGGCGCGCGAGCTCTACACCTCGCTCGGCTTCGAGGAAATTCCGCCGTACTACTTCAACCCCATCGCCGGCGCGCACTACCTGAAGGCGGACCTGACTTGAACCACGAACTGCATGCCGGCGCCTTGCGCCTGGCCGTTCG
>JBDTNU010000422.1:0-3962 GCA_039933535.1 Caldimonas sp.
AGGCGAACCAGCGGGCGCACATCGGCAGCGATCGTGCCGTCGGCGCGCGCGATGAGCACGACGTCGTACTCGCCGGCCAGGCCGGCCATCACCTGGACGATGCGCGGATCCTTCGCGCGGGCCATGCGCTCGACCTTCTCGAGCAGCGCCACCTTCTGCGTGCTGTCGAGCGTGGCGATCGGATCCATGGGCGCATAGAGCACGCGGCTTCCGGCGATCGACGACGTTCGCTTCAACTTGATCTTGCGGTTCTGGCCGGCGGCGGCGATGGTTCGCACGGTGCGCGCTGCGTCCATCAGCGCGGCCTCGGAGATGTCGTCGGAATAGGCGAACGCGGTCTTCTCGCCGGCCACCGCACGCACGCCTACACCCTGGTCGATGCCGAAGCTGCCGCTCTTGACGATGCCTTCTTCGAGGCTCCAGCCTTCGCTGCGCGTGTACTGGAAGTAGAGGTCGGCATCGTCGATGCGATGCGTGGCGATCGCCGCCAGCGCCTTGGCCAGCGTGGCCTCGCTGAGGCCGAAGGGCTCGAGCAGCAGCGAACGGGCAATGACGAGGCGCTCGATCGTGGGTTCGCGGGAAATCATGGGTGAAGCGCTCTCGGAAGTCCAAGCGGAATTGTAGGAGCCGGGGCGGTTTCACACATCTTTACGGCTGCTCGCGTCGTCGCCGCCGAAGGGCCTTCGTTGAAGACACGCGGGAACACAAACCCCGTCGTCACGCGACGAACGCAACTCACCCCAACGGAGAAATCATCATGTTGAACGTCAAGAACGTCGCCATCGGCGCGACCCTCGCGATCGCTTCGATCGGCGCGTTTGCGCAAGCCTCGGCCCCGGTCACGCCCAAGGTCGATACCCGCGAAGCCAAGCAGCAAACCCGGATCGACGCCGGCGTCGCCTCGGGTCAGCTCACCGCCAAGGAGACCAATCGCCTCGACAAGCAACAAGGCCGCGTCGCCGGCGCCGAAGCCAAGGCCAAGTCCGACGGCACCGTGACGGCCAGGGAGCGTCGTCACCTGGCCCGCATGCAGGGCCGTGCCAGCGCCGACATCCACAAGCAAAAGCACGACGCGCAGACCGCGCGGGTCGCACCGAAGTCCTGAGCCTCCCGCTCTGACTCAGTCCGCGTCGCCTTCGGGCGACGCGCCTGATTTGAGGACCAGGGCGCGCGCGTAGAGAGCGTTGCGCGGCGCGCCACCGATTTCAGCCGCGAGGGCCACGGCTTGCTTGAGCGGCAAGGCGGCGACCAGCGGAGCGAGGATCGCATCGTGCTCGGTGTCGCTTGTCACCGCATCGCCATGGGGCAAGGCGTGCAAGACCAGAACGAACTCGCCGCGCGAGCGATTCGGATCTGCCGCGAGCCACGCCACGAGCTCGCGTGCCGGCATCGTCGCCACGGTTTCGAACTGCTTGGTCAGCTCGCGACACAAGGTCACCGTGCGTTCAGGGCAGGCCTCGACCAAGGCCGCGGCCAGCGATTCGATCCGGTGCGGCGCCTCGAACAGCACTTGCGCTGTCGATGCGGCTGCGACTTTCGAAAGCGCGCGAGCCCGTTCGTTGCCACGTGCAGGAAGGAAGCCGATGAAGGCGAAGCCTGGCGCGTTCTTATCCCCGGCGACGGCAAGCGCCGCAAGCGCGCTGCTCGCGCCGGGAATCGGCACCACGCGATAGCCGGCATCGCGAACCGCCGCGACCAGCGCAGCGCCCGGATCGCTCACCGCCGGCGTGCCGGCGTCGCTCACGTAGGCGATGCGCTCGCCACGCGCGAGCCGCACGAGAATGCCCGCGGCCGCCTCGCGCTCGTTGTGCTCGTGGGCGGCGATCAAGGGCTTGGCGAGGCCGAAGTGCTCGAGCAAGCGCGCGCTGTGCCGCGTGTCTTCGCAGGCGATCGCATCGACGATCGCGAGAACGTGCAGGGCGCGCAAGGTCAGATCGGCGAGGTTGCCGATCGGCGTGGCGACGACGTAGAGCGCCGGCGCGGGATACTGCTGGCCGCCGGCCGCGAGAGCCGCGGCCTGCACGAGCATCGTTCGATCCGCGACCAACCATGACCTCCGATGCAAGACCCGCTGTCGCGCCAACGACCAAGGCGCGCGGTGATGCGGCCGAGACACAGGCGCTGGCGTATCTGGTCGCGCGTGGCCTGATCCCGGTCGAGCGCAATTATCGGGTCGCGCGCGGACCACGGGCGCGCGGCGGCGAGGTCGACCTGATCGTTCGCGACAGCGACGGCACGCTCGTCTTCGTCGAAGTGCGGGCGCGGCGCGACGCGCGCCACGGCGGCGCAGCCGCGAGCATCGGCACGATCAAGCAGCAGCGGCTGGTGTTCGCGGCGCGGCATTTCCTGCTTCGCTTCGCCGCGCCGCCGCCCTGCCGCTTCGACGTCGTCACGGTCGAGGGCGACAAGATCGAGTGGCTGCGCGCTGCCTTCGACGCGTCGTGAGCATGTCCCTGTGAACCGACCCGCGAAATGCGTGTCATATCATCGGTGACCATGCTCGAACAACGTATCCAGCAGCAGTTTTTCGACAGCGCCGACCTCAAATATGCCGCTGCCGAAGTGCTCAGCAAGCCGATCGCCGACGGCGTCAGCGCGCTGGTCGGCTGCATCACCGGCGGCGGCAAGGTGCTTGCCTGCGGCAATGGTGGCTCGGCTGCCGATGCGCAGCACTTCGCTGCCGAATTCGTCGGCCGTTTCGAGCGCGAGCGGCCCGGCCTCGCGGCGATCGCCCTCACCGTCGACACCTCGATACTTACCGCGGTCGGCAACGACTATGGCTACGACTTCGTCTTCTCCAAGCAGGTGGCGGCGCTCGGTTCGCCCGGCGATGTGCTGCTCGCCATGTCGACCAGCGGCAACTCACCCAACGTGCTTGCCGCGGTCGACGCGGCGCACGCCAAGGACATGACCGTGGTCGCACTGACCGGCAACACCGGCGGCCGGATGCGCGACCAGCTTCTCGAAACCGATGTTCACATCTGCGTCCCGCACGAGCGGACGGCACGCATCCAGGAGGTGCACTTGCTGGTGTTGCACTGCCTGTGCGATGCCGTCGACCTGCAGTTGCTTGGCGAACAGGAAAACACATGAGCCTTTCCCTTCTTCGTGCTGCGCCTAGCGGCGCGGCCTGCGCACTCGCTGCCATTGCGGCCTCGGCAGCATTGCTCTCGGGCTGCGCGCCCTTGCTGATCGGCGGTGTGGTCGTCGGCAGCGCGATGGTCGCCACCGACCGTCGCACGACCGGCTCGCAGGTCGACGACGAGACGATCGAGCTGAAGGCGAACAGCAGGATGAACGAGGCCTTCGGCGAGCGCGCCCGCATCAGCACGACCAGCTACAACCGCATGGTGCTGCTGACGGGCGAGGTGCCGACGGAGGGCGACAAGACAACGGCCGAACAGGTTGTCGCTCGCGTCGACAACGTCCAGTCGGTCGTCAACGAGCTGACTGTCGGGCCGATCAACACCTTCGGCGAGAAGTCCAAGGACGCCTTCGTGACCGCCAAGGTGAAGGCCAGCCTGATCGATGCGAAGGATGTGTTCGCCAACTCGATCAAGGTGGTCACCCATCGTGGCACGGTCTACCTGATGGGCCGGGTCACCGAGCGCGAAGCGACGCGTGCTTCCGAGATCGCGCGCGGCGTAAGCGGCGTCGTCAAGGTAATCCGCGTTTTCGACGTGCTGACCGAGGCGGAGCTCGCCAACACCCAGCCCAGGGGTCTGGCGCGCCCGGAGAGCGCCGCGAGCGAGGCCATCGCCAAGCCCTAGCCGGCGCTCGTGCCCTGGCTAGCCCAGGCGCTTGATCAGGCTCGAGGTGTCGAAGCGATTGCCGCCCTGCGCCTGCAGGTCGGCGTAGAACTGGTCGACCAGCGCCGTCACCGGCAAGCGCGCGCCGTTGCGGCGCGCTTCCTCCAGCGCGATGCCCAGGTCCTTCCTCATCCAGTCGACGGCAAAGCCGAA
>JBDTNU010000423.1:0-3939 GCA_039933535.1 Caldimonas sp.
TGATCGGCATGCGCATCGCCATCGGCTTCGGCTGGACCACGCTGGTCGCCGCCGAAATGGTCGCCGCCAGCGTAGGCCTCGGCCAGATGGTGCTCAACGCTTCCAACTTCCTTCGCACCGACATCGTCATCATGGGCATCATCGTGATCGGGGTCGTCGCCTACCTGTTCGACCTGCTGATGCGCTGGGTCGAACGCAAGCTCGTGCCCTGGAAGGGACGCATCTAGACTCGGCCAGGATCGAGCCTGCGGCCGCATGGCGCAGGACGCACCCACAATTGCCGTCAATGAACGGACTTGCAGCGCGGCTGTTCGGCCCCTGGGTCCGCGGGGTCGATTCGCGCACCCTGCGCGCAGACCTCATCGCCGGCATCCTCGGCGCCCTGCTCGTCCTGCCGCAGGGCTTCGCCTTCGCCACCCTGGCCGGCCTGCCGCCGCAATACGGGCTGTACACGGCCATCGTTCCGTGCGCCATCGCCGCGCTGTTTGGTTCCAGCCGGCACGTCGTCTCCGGACCGACCAACGCCAACTCGCTCGCGCTGTTCGCCACGCTCGCGCCGCTCGCGCTGGTGGGCTCGCCACCCTACATCGAGCTGGCGCTCGCGGTGACCGTGATCGTCGGCGTGATGCAGTTGCTGATCGGCGCGCTGCGCCTCGGCGCGATCGCCAACTTCATCTCGCCCGCGGCCCTGCGCGGCTTCATGAGCGGCGCGGCCGCGCTGATTGCGCTGCACTCGCTGACCGACCTGCTCGGTCTCACGACGCCTACGACGCACGGCGTGCTGACGCTGCTCGAGCACATCGCGAACCACCTCGACGACATTGCGCCGGCGGCGCTCGGCGTAGGCGTCTTCACGATCGTCGTCACGGTGCTCGTCAAGGCCTGGCTGCCACGCTGGCCCTCGCTGTTGGCCGGCCTGATCCTGGGCACGGCCCTGGCGGCCGCGTTGAACCGATTCGTCTTCGGCTCGGCCGCCAGTCCAGGCGGGATCGCCGTGGTCGGCGCGATCCCGTCGATCTGGCCGCGCTTCCATTGGCCGGCGATCGACCTGCGCTTGATTCCGGACCTGATCGGCATCTCGTTCTCGCTGACCATCGTCGCGCTCGGCCAATCGATCTCGATCGCCAAGGCGGTCGCTGAACGATCGGGCCAGGCGATCGACGCGAACCGGGAATTCCGCGGCCAGGGCCTGTCGAACATCGTCGGCGGATTCTTCTCCTCGTACATCTCCTGCGGCTCGCTCAACCGCTCGATGCCGAACTACGAAGCCGGTGCGCAGACGCCACTGGCGGCAGTGTTCGCGTCGGTGCTGCTGCTCCTCCTCGTCGCCGCGAGCTCGTCGCTGCTCGCACTCATTCCGATGGCGGCGATCGCCGGCCTGCTGCTGCTGATCTCGTGGACCTTGTTCGACCGGGAGGCCTGGATCCACCTCTGGCGCTCGAGCCGATCGGATTTCGCGATCGCCGCGGCCACCTTCGCGGCGACCATCTCGATCCGCATCGAGATGGCGATCCTGCTCGGCACGATGCTTTCGATCGTGACCTATCTCTATCGCACATCGAAGCCCGCTTTACGGATCATGGGCTTCGACTCGAAGGAACCGGCGCGACCCTTCGTCGTCCGCGACCACGTCGCGGCGCCGCTCGGCGAATGTCCGCAGCTGAAGATGTTGCGCATGGAGGGCGAGGTCTACTTCGGCGCCGTGCCCTGGGTCGACGACCAGCTGCGCGACCTGCGCACGCCGCTGCACGCGCCCAAGCACCTGCTGGTCATGGCCAAGAGCATGAACTTCATCGATCTCCCGGCCGCCCAGATGTGGAAGAACGAGCTGCATGCGCGCCGCGCCGCCGGCGGCGATCTCTACTTCCATCGCCCCCGCGCGCCGGTGATGCAGCTCTGGCAGAAGCTCGGGTTCATCGCCGAGCTCGGCGTCGATCACATCTTTCCGGCCAAGCGGATCGCCATCGAGACGATCTTCCAGCGACTCGATCGCGGCATCTGCTCTCACTGCACGGTGCGCGCGTTCCAGGAGTGCCACACCCTGCCCCTGCCGATGCCGCCGTTCATCCCGGAAGGCACGCTGCCGCAACTGGAATCGCTGGCGGCGCCGACGGGGGGCTGACGACCGTCTACTGGTTGTTGATGCTGGGCAGCCAGGTCGCGAGCTTCGGGAAAATCAGCAGGATGGCGACCGCGAGCACCTGCAGCAACATGAACTGCACCATGCCTGAGTAGATCTCCTTCAGGCTCCATTGCGGCACCACCCCCTTCAGGAAGTACGCCGACAAGGCCACCGGCGGCGAGAGCCATGCAGTCTGCAAGGTGACGGCGACCAGGGTACAGAACCAGATCAGATCGATGTTGGCGGCCTGAACCAGCGGCAATACGATCGGCACGACGATCAGCACGATCGGCACCCATTCGAGCGGCCAACCGAGCACGAAGATCAGGCCGAGGATGACGATCAGCATCAGGGTCGGCGGCAGATTCAGGCCGATCAGCCACTGCGCCATGTACTCCGGGCTGCCCAGCCTGGAGAACACGGCGCCGAACAGGTTCGACGCGGCGACCAGGATCAGGATCATGCTCGACACCTCGAGCGTCTGGTATGCGGCCTTCCTGATCTTGGCGAAGCTCATCCGGCCCGAGCCGACGGTCAGCGTGAAGGTCGCGAAGCAGCCCACGGCGCCGGCATCCGTCGGTGTCGCGACGCCGGCGAGGATGACCCCGAGGGTCGAGAGGATGACGGTGACCACCGGCAGCACGCCGATGGCGAGATCCTTGAACACCGGGCCGAGCGACTTGGGTCGCATTTCCGGCGGCAGCGTCGGCCCGAGCGCCGGGTTGAGCCAGCAGCGAACCAGGCACCAGGCGATGAAGATCGTCGAGAGCAGCAGGCCGGGAAGGATCGCGGCCGCGAATAGGTCGGTGGCCGGGACGCCGACGACGGGTCCCATGACGATCAGCATCACCGAAGGCGGGATCAGGATGCCGAGCGTGCCGCCCGCGGCGATCGCACCAGCGCTCATCTTGGTGTCGTAGCCGCTCTTGATCATCGACGGGGCAGCCATCACGCCGAGCAGCGTCACCGCCGAGCCGACGATGCCGGTGGCGGCGGCGAAGATGGTCGCGGTGATCAGCACCGCCAGGTAGAGCGAGCCGCGCAGGCCGGACAGCAGCTGCTGCACGCCAGTGAAGAGCCGCTCCATGATGCCCGACTGCTCGAGCAGGAATCCCATGAACAGGAAGAACGGAATCGACGCGAGCACCGTGTCCTTCATGACCGAGAAGGTCTGCAGGACGGCGAGGTCGAACACCACCGGGCCGAGCACGATGAAGCCGGTGATGAGCGACACCGCGCCCAGGGTGAAAGCGATCGGAAAGCCGAGGAAGATGACGCCGAAGAGCACGCCCAACGCGACGATGCCGATGATCTCGGGGCTCATACCACGATCCCTTCCTGCACCACGCTCGCTGGCGCATCGGCCCAGGCGTTGTGGTGGATCGCGTCGACGCACTTCAGGCACTCGCTCACGCCCTGGATCAGCAGCAGCACGCCGGCGACCGGCATCATCAGCTTGAACGGCCAGGCGATCGGCGTCCACGGGCTGCTGACGAAGGTTTCGTTGGTGACGAACGACTTCCAGAAGTAGCCCCAGCCGCTGAACGCGAACACCGCGGCCAGCGGGAAGAACATGAGCAGGTAGCAGGCCAGATCGACCGAGGCCTGCCGGCGCGGCGACCACTCGCCGTAGAACGAGTCGGTGCGGATGTGCCCCTTTCTCTGCAGCGTGAACGCGGCTCCGATCATGAAGAACGTGCCATACAGCATGAAGGTCATGTCGTAGGCCCAGACCGTGGGAGCACTGAACAGGTAGCGCGAAGCCACCTCGTAGCTGAGCGCCAGGACCATCGGCACGATCAGCCAGGCGACGATGC
>JBDTNU010000424.1:0-3922 GCA_039933535.1 Caldimonas sp.
ATCGCCTTGATGTCGAGCAGGCCGATGCCGCGCACCTCGAGCAGGTTCATCAGCAACTCGGGGCAGCGGCCTTCGAGCGCGGTCTGCGAGACGCGGTAGAGGTCGACGGCGTCGTCGGCGACCAGGCCGTGTCCGCGCGAAATGAGCTCCAGGCCGAGCTCGCTCTTGCCCAGTCCCGACTCGCCGGTCAGCAAGACGCCGAGGCCCAGGATGTCCATGAAGACGCCGTGGCGCGTCGTCCGTTCTGCGAAATGCTGGCCGAGGTAGCCGCGTACCACGTCGATCACGTGGCCGGCCGATTCGACGGTGACAAAGAGCGGGATGTCGGCCCGATCGCAAAGGGCGACGAGCCGATCCGGCGGCACCTGGCCGTCGGCGACGATGAGCACCGGTGGCTCGAGCGTGACGATGCGCGAGATGCGCCTTTCGTTGACCTCCGGAGCGGCGTCATTCAGGTAGGCGATCTCGCGCTCGCCGACGATCTGCACCCGGTTCGGGTGGATGTAGTTCAGGTAGCCGACCAGATCGGCGGCCGAGCGCGCATCCCGCACCGCGGCTTCGTCGAAGTGGCGTTCGGGATGGGCGTGTCCGGCGATCCACTCCCAGTGCAGGGCCGAGCTGAATTCCTCGAACAGCGCTTCCGCGCTGATGACTGTCGGCTTCAAGAGATCCGGCCTCGGCACGCGCCGGGGCGACCGCTTGCGGCGCGGCCTGGCCGGCGCCTCATCCTCACGCGACCGAGCGCAAGGGCTCCCACGCCGCGATCAGCCGGTGCAGGGCGGCGGCATCGCTTTCGGTCTTCAGGCGCTCGCGCAGGTCTCGGTCGGAGAGCATCTCGGCGATCTCGGACAGGATTTCGAGGTGGCGCTGGGTGGCCGCTTCCGGCACGAGCAGGAAGATCAGGAGCGCGACCGGCTCGTCGTCGGGGGCGTCGAACGCGATCGGGTCGCGCACCCTGAGCACCGCCGCGAGCGGATTCTTCAGGCCCTTGATGCGTCCGTGGGGAATTGCGACGCCGTGGCCGAGGCCGGTGGAGCCGAGCCGCTCGCGCGCGAACAGGTTGTCGGTGACGGTAGCCCGGGCAATCGCGTGCTCGTTCTCGAACAGCAGGCCGGCGTGCTCGAAGACGCGTTTCTTGCTCGTGGCGTCGACATCGACCAGTACGTCGCCGGCGGGCAGGATGGCAGCGAGACGATTCATGGAACTGCGGCCGACCGCGACGCCGCGCTCGGGCGAAATGACAATGCGATGAATTATGGGCCGCTCTCCCGCGACCTGCCCTGCTCCGGCGCGTTTGCCGTGACGGACGAGTCGAAAGTTGCTGCGCCGCGGCAACACTGCCGCGGTGGCCACCTCAGTTGAGGGTCGCGTCGGTCCGTTTCGGGGACTCGTGATGGTGGTTCTGGACCTTGTCCTTGTGGCGCACGACCTGGCGGTCGAGCTTGTCCATCAGCTGGTCGATCGTCGCGTACATGTCTTCCGAAGCGCACTCGGCGAAGATGTCCTTGCCCTTGACGTGCAGAGTCACCTCGGCCTTCTGACGGCGTTCCTTCTCGCTCAGTTTCTCGACGCACAGCACGACCGTGATGTCGACCACTTGATCGAAATGGCGCGTCACGCGATCCAGCTTGGTGAGCACATACTCCCTGAGGGCCGGCGTGACTTCGAGATGGTGACCGCTGATCGTCAGATTCATGAAAAATCCTTTCGGGGAACGGCAGGAGACAGTAGCAGAGGTGTTCGAAGCGCTTCGTGGCAAGCCTGTTTCGTGACAAGGGTCGTTGCAAGCCCCGAGCCAGTCTATCCCCCGCCTCGTTGCGGCCGACGCGCCGTTCGAGACGACGAAGCGTCGATGCGATAATTTCTTCACCGCATCTTCGATTCGCGTCCTTGGACATCCTTCCCCCTTGGTGAACATCCGCTCCGGCAGCGGATCCTGATCGCCGGAGCGCACATGCTGAACGTGTTCACGCTGGCCAACGGCCGGCTGTTTCAGGAGGAGATCGAAAGCCACGCGGCGCTTGCCCATGTGCAGCCGGTTTGGGTCGACCTCGACGCGCCGACCGACGAGGAAAAAGGCTGGATCGTCGAGCGTTTCGGCCTGACCATTCCGAGCGACGCCGTCGACGACGACCTCGAGGAATCGGCCCGCTTCTACGAGGAAGACAACGGCGAGCTGCACATCCGCTCCGACTTCCTGATCGACGACGGCGAGACGCCGCGCAACGTGCGCGTCGCCTTCATCCTGTTCCGCAACATCCTGTTCTCGGTCCATGCCGAGGACCTGCCCGTATTTCGGTTGTTGCGTCTGCGCGCGCGGCGCATCCCGGCCCTGATCGGCGATGCCAAGGACGTGCTGCTCAAGCTCTACGACGCCGACGCCGAATACTCCGCCGATGCGCTCGAAGGCATCTATGACCACCTCGAGGCGGTCAGCGCGCGCGTTCTGCGCCAGGACGTGAACGACCAGGCGGCCGGCGAGGCGCTGTCGGCAATTGCGCGCGAGGAAGACTTGAACGGTCGGGTGCGCCGCAACGTCATGGACACGCGCCGCGCGGTCAGCTTCATGATGCGCAGCCGCATGCTCAATGCCGAGCAGTTCGAGGAAGCGCGGCAGATCCTGCGCGACATCGATTCACTCGACAGCCACTCGACCTTCCTGTTCGACAAGATCAACTTCCTGATGAACGCCACGGTCGGCTTCATCAACATCAACCAGAACAAGATCATCAAGATCTTCTCGGTGGCGAGCGTGGCCCTGCTGCCGCCCACGCTGATCGCGAGCATCTACGGCATGAACTTCAAGGGCATTCCCGAGCTCGAGTGGCGGTACGGCTATGCGTTTGCCATCGGCGTGATGATCGCGTCGGTCGCGGCGCCCTTCATCTACTTCCGGCGCAAGGGCTGGTTGCGCTAGTGAAGGTCAGGGGCGGCGCAAGGTGAACTGAACGACGTTGGTGTTGCCGGCCGCGAACGCCGCTTCGCAATAGGCGAGGTAGAACTCCCAGATGCGCATGAAGCGGGTGTCGAAGCCGAGCTCGTGGATCGACAGCTCCGCGCGCAGGAAGCGCTCGCGCCAGCGACGCAGGGTTTCGGCGTAGTCGAGGCCGAAGTCGAATTCGGCAACGACCTCCAGGCCGGCGGCTTCGGCCGCTTTGCGGAATTCGGCACAGCTCGGCAGCAGCCCGCCGGGGAAGACGTACTGCTGGATGAAGTCGGTCGAGCGCACGTAGCGCTCGAAGAGGTCGTCGCGGATCGTGATGCTCTGGATGCAGGCCTTGCCGCCGGGCTTCAGGCGCGACGCCACCGTCTTGAAGTAGGCGGGCCAGTATCGACGGCCCACTGCTTCGAACATCTCGATCGAGACGATCGCGTCGAAGGGCATATCGTCGATGTCGCGATAGTCCTGCAGGCGCAGGTCGGCGTTCAGGCCGGCGGCGGCGAGGCGCTTGCGCGCCCATTCGAGCTGCTCCGAGGACAAGGTCACGCCTGTCACCACCACGCCGAGCTCGCGGGTTGCAAGCTCTGCCAACGCGCCCCAGCCGCAGCCGATCTCGAGCACGCGGTCGCCCGCGCCGACCTCGCACTCGGCGAGCGCGCGGCGGGTCTTCGCCCACTGCGCTGCGACCAGGTCGCCCGATGCGTCGCCTTCGAACCAGGCACTGCTGTAGCTCATCGACGGGTCGAGCCAGAGACGGTAGAACGCGTTGCCCAGGTCGTAGTGGGCATGGATGTTCTTCCTGGAGCCGCGCCGCGAATTGCGGTTGAAGAGGTGGCGTGCGCGATAGAGCAGCGAGCCCCACCAGCTGCCGTAGATGACCTTTTCGACCTCGTCGCGATTGGCGGTGAAGACCTTCAGCAAGGTCGCCAGGTCCGGCGTCGTCCAGTCGCCGGCGATGTAGGTCTCGGCAAAGCCGATGTC
>JBDTNU010000425.1:0-3915 GCA_039933535.1 Caldimonas sp.
CGCGTCTTCGCGGTCTCGAAGCCGACCTCGAGCGCACGCGCGACTTCATCGAGCGCGAGGCCGTCGTCGTGATGGAGGAGGAACGCGCTGCGCTGCGCCAGCGGCAGCTGCTCGAGACAGAACAGGAGCTTCTCGCCGGCACGCCGCCAGAACGCGAGATCCTCGCCTTGCGGCGCGGCGCCCGCCGGCGCCGGCCAGTGCTGCCAGGCGGTGGCCTCGGGCTGCCAGGGCTCGTCGCCTTCGCCCTCGAAGGCGTCGCTGGAAACTTCACGTCCGCTCTTGCGCAGGAGGTCGATCACGCGGTGGTGGGCAAGCGTGAACAGCCAGGTGCGAAAGGTCGCGCCCTGCGGCGCCCAGCGATCCTTCGCATGCACGACCTTGAGCCAGGTGTCCTGGAACACCTCGTCGGTCTGCGCTGCCAGCGCCGTGCCAAGCAGGCGGCGGACGAAGCGATAGAGGCCCGCCTGATGGCGTGCGTAGAGGCGCTCGAACGCGGCGGCGTCACCACGGGCGTAAGCGGCCATCAGCACGTCGTCGGGGGTGTCGTCGGGGTCGGCCATCGCAAGAAAGGAGTCTGCCGCATGCGAGGGTGATACGGCGCAGGGGCGGGAACGGGGTGAATGGATCCGCGCTGCGCGAACGGGGCGCTCGTGGGCTAGCGCGACTGGCGCGAGGCTGCCCTCGCGAGCAGGCTTGCGTTCGCCGGCTGGCGCCGCAAGAACCCGTCGCGCCACTCATCGGGGAGCTGAGCGGCCGTGGTCTGCAACCATTGCGCGCCGCGCTCGATCAGCGACTCGGCGCCGGCCGCATCGCCTGTCGCTTGCAGAACGTTCGCGGCCATGAGCCAAAGCTCGCCGCGGTCGATGTCGAACGGCGCGCACGTCGCGAACAATGCCTGCACGGAACCGAGGTGGCGCTGCGCTCGCTCGAGGTCGCCCAGCGTCAGCGACGCATGGGCGGCGCGCGCGGCCGCATGCAGCATCAGTCCGGGCCGCTCGCGCGCTCCGCCTTCGAGCAGCACGCGCTCGAAGTCGGCGAGGGCGCGGACATCAGCGTGAGATCGGGCCGCTTCGAGCTCAAACAGGCAGCGATGAAAAGGCGAGTCGATCTTCTCCGTGATCGCTTCGACCTGCGCCAGGAGCGCGGCCTGGCCGCGGCCCAGCATGCGTGCCGCCCGCAGTCGCAATGCGACGCGACGCCCGCGAAACCTCAACGCGACCGTCTCGTCATCGGTGATCAGGGCGTCGAGCGCGCGCACCGGCTGGCCCAGCGACAGCCACGCTTGCGCATGGTGGTTCTCGGCGATGACGCAGTCGGTGCGCATCTCGCCGTCGGTTTCAGCTCGCGTTCGCAGCTCCGCCAGCACCGCAACGAGCGTGCGGTCGGCATCGACGTACTCGCCCAGGTCCCGCTGAACGGCTCCGAGGTTGATGTCGATGACGAGACCACTTCCCTGGCCGTGCATCCGGTCGCGCAACTGCCGCGCCTCCAGCAGCACGCCCTTGGCCTCCTCGAGCTGCCCTCGCCAGTGCAGCAGCAGGCCGAGGTTGCTCAGCGCGGGAAGAAGCTTGGTCCACAGGGACCCGGCTCTCAACTCGGCGATCGCCTGCCGCGATGCCTCGACGGCCGGCCCCAGGCGATCGACGAAGCCGAGCACGCCGGCCATGGCGTTGTGAAAGTCGCCCCGCGCCGCCGGCAGTCCATGCGCCATCACCCACGTCCGGTGCGCCTCCAGTGTCTGCACCGCCTGCGTTTCGTCGCCGCGCAGCGCCAGGCGCCATGCCGTCGCCCGGCCGAACTCGAAAGCGATGCGCGGCTGGCCGAGCGCCACCGCCCGATCGATCGCGGCCAGGCCGACCTCGAGTGCGTCGGTGTTGGAACGGTCGGCATCCCATTCATGGCGGCACAGCAGTACGCGAAGGTGCTGCTCGTCGGTGGTTGCGAGCGCGGCCATTCGGTCCATGCAGGTCAGGCGCGCGACCATGGCGTCGGGCGCCAGGTGGACGGCCTGGCGCTCTTCGAGCACGTCGAACAGCGCGTCGATGGCGCCGCATTGTTCGAAGCATGCGGCGGAAGCGTCGAGCAGCCCGCTCTGCTCGAGCGGGCGCGAAGCCTCGGCCGCGGCATGGGCCGCGAGGCGATAGGCGTTGCCGGCGCGTTGCGGTTCGCCGGCGGCCTGCCAGTGCGAGGCCAAGTGCGCCGGCTGGCCCTGGTGGTTCTCGAGGTACTCGGCCACGAAGCGATGCATGAACTCGGCGACCGAGCGGGGAACGGTGCGCTTCACGCCGACGGCGATCACGTCGTGCACGAAGCCCCGGCCGTACAGAACCTGGCGCAGCTCGAGCTCTCGTAGCGGTTCGCTCAAGGCCATTGGCGGGCACGCCAGGGCTGCCGCCGCGAGCGGCACGCTGAAGCTCTGACCGGCGATGGCCGCCAGTTGCGCGAGGTGGCGTGCCTGCGCGCTGAGCAAGCCGACACGCTGCTCGATCACCGTGACGATGTCCGGCGGCAGCGGCAGCTGCTTCTGGCTCATCGCCGCGCCACCGCCGAGCGACAGAAGGAGCTTGACCGACTCGAGCACGAACGCCGGATTGCCGCCCACCTGCAGCCAGAGCCGCCGTGCGAGATCGGCAGTGTCGAGGCCGGTCAGCCCGAGCGACTCGACCAGTTCGGCCACGCCGGCCGCGTCGAGGTGAGCGATGTCCATGCGCCGAAAGCGCGTCGCGTCGCCGAGCGAAGCCAGCCAGGGTGCGCCCCTCGCCGCCGCTTCGTCCCACCGCGTGCCGAACACGAACCTCGGTGGCGGCGGCTCCGATGACTGCGACGATTGGGTCGCCATGTCGATGACGGCCTCGACGCTGGCCGTGTCGGCAAACTGCAGGTCATCGAGCAGCATCGCGACGCAGCCCCGCGCCATGCAGCCGCCCAGCAGCCGCGACACCGCACGCAGGCATTGGCGACGCTCGTGATCGGTCTGCACGGCAGCCGGTGCCTCGCCGTGCCGGAGGTCGGCGAGGCGAGGCAGCAGGCGGGCGGCCTGGCGAAGGTCGTCGTCGTCGCTCGGGGTCGGCTCGAAGCGGTCGATCGCAGCCAACACCAGTCGCTCCAGCGACGCATAGGGCACGTCGGCATCGCCGGGCCGGGCGACCGCGAGCGCGCACGTCCCGACGGCAAGAGCGAACTCGGCCAGCAGCCGGCTCTTGCCGACCCCGGCCTCGCCGCACAGCCACGGCGTGGCCCCGCTGCGCCAGGCGGCGATGAGCTGGTGCAGAAGCGCCTCGCGCGCGATCAGACGCGGAGGTCGCAAGACGGCTATGGGAATCGCGTCGCTCAGGGCCGGGTGCGCGCCCGCGCCGAGCGCCGCTGCCGAGGCGGCCAGGATCGTCTCGCCGAGCTGGCGCGTGGCTGGCGAAGGCGCCACGCCGTAGAGCTGGCGGAGCATCTCCTTGCAGCGGTCCCACACGGCAATCGCCGCCGCGGTGTCACCGCGCAGGTACAGCACTTCCATTTGCGCGCGGTAGGCTTCTTCGGACTCGCGGTCCGTCGTCAGGAGCTCGTCGGCCAGGCGCATGGCTTCATCGAGCAGCCCGGCCTGCACGGAGGCACGGATCGCGCCCAGCATGACGGCGCGCTGCTGCGAACGCCGCGATTCGCGCTGGGCGTCCAGCCAGTGCGCCGCTGCTTCGGAGTCTTCGTACTCGAACCGTGCAAGCAGCTCCTCGCCGGCTGAACCTGCGGGTTCGATGCGAAGCGAGGGCGCGAGCGACAACACGCCACCGGCATCGCTGACCAGGTCGGCGCCGGCCGCCTGGCGCAGCACCGCCAGGCGCTGGCGCAGGTTGCCACGGGCGCGGGCATCCGGCGCGTCGGGCCAGAGCAGGCGGGCGAGCTTGCCGCGCGGCGTCGGCCCTTCGA
>JBDTNU010000426.1:0-3908 GCA_039933535.1 Caldimonas sp.
CTTGAGGAACAGACGATCATCGCCGATTCACCGAGGGCTGTAAACGCCGGGCGCGGGGGCCATGCGCCAACAATTCACGGGGCTTGTTTCGGTCCAGCCCAGGATGAAGTCCGGCGGTGATGCTGGTCGGGGTGAGAGGATTCGAACCTCCGGCCTCTACGTCCCGAACGTAGCGCTCTACCAGGCTAAGCTACACCCCGATTTTTGCGGCGTCCGGACCGCATCGCCGCGGCCTCGTGACCGCTCCTATCACGTGGAGCAACTCAGGACGAGCGCTCGACGGACCGAACCGACAAGTCTAGCAGAGCTTCCCGGTACGCCGTGGCCGGCAACGACTCGAGCATCTTGCACGCCTTGTCGGCTTCGGCGCGAGCGGCTTCGCGCGTAGCCGCCAAGGCGCCTGTTGCGCGAACGATGGCGATCACCTCGCCCAGCCGCGCGACCTCGCCATGTTCAATGGCGCCGCGAAGGAGCGCGCGCTGCTCGGGCGTGCCGCGCTCCATGGCGATCAGCAGGGGAAGGGTGGGCTTGCCTTCGCGCAGGTCGTCGCCGACGTTCTTGCCTAGTTGCGCGGTCGCGCCTTCATAGTCCAGCAAGTCGTCGACAAGCTGGAACGCCGTGCCGAGCGAGCGGCCGTAAGCCGCGCATGCCTCTTCGATGGCGGAGTCCGCGTTGGCGAGCACCGCACCGAGCCGCGCGCTCGCCTCGAACAACTTGGCTGTCTTGAAGCGGATGACACCAAGGTAGGCGTCGACGCTCACGTCGGGGTCATGCATGTTCATCAACTGAAGGACCTCGCCCTCGGCGATGACGTTGGTCGCGTCGGCAAGGACCTCGAGCACACGCATGCTGCCCGCCGAAACCATCATCTGGAATGCCCGGGAATAGACGAAATCGCCGACCAGGACGCTGGCGGCGTTGCCGAACAGCGCGTTGGCCGTGCGACGGCCACGCCGCAGCGCCGATTCGTCGACCACGTCGTCGTGCAGCAGCGTTGCGGTGTGGATGAACTCGACGGTCGCGGCAAGCTCGAAGCGCTCGCGCCCGGCGAAGCCGAGCGCGCTCGAGAACAGGAGCACGAGCATCGGCCGGATCCGCTTGCCGCCAGCGCTGACGATGTAGTTTGCGATCTGGTCGATGAGCGCGACCTTGGATGCAAGCCGTCGCCGGATCACCGCGTCGACCTGGCCCATTTCGTCGGCCATCAACAGCGCAGCGTCGTCGGGGGGCAGGGCGGGCGGCGAAAGCGAGGCGGACACAGGGTTGGCTCGGCGAGCGCCCGATTATAGAAAGCCGAACGCGTCGGGTCTGCCGGGCCGTGTTCCGGCCTTCGCCACCTCTTCCAAACCCCTCAGTCGGGGCCGTCGAGAAGCCCTGCCGTGGTATAGTCACAGGCTTTTCCCGGGTCGCACACGCGGCTCCAAGCAATCGAAGGATCTAGCATGTACGCGGTCATCAAAACCGGCGGCAAACAGTACAAGGTCGCGGCCGGCGAGACGCTCAAGGTCGAGCGCCTGACGGCCGAAGTAGGCTCCGACATCACGCTCGACCAGGTTCTTGCGGTCGGCACCGGCGCCGATCTGGTCACCGGCGCTCCGCTCGTTGCGGGCGCGAGCGTCATCGCCAGCGTCGTCTCGCACGGGCGGCACGACAAGGTTCGGATCTTCAAGATGCGCCGGCGCAAGCACTATCAAAAGCGCCAGGGGCATCGGCAGAATTTCACCGAGATCCGCATCAGCGCGGTCAACGCCGCCTGAGGCGGCGATTCGGCACAGGAGTTAGTCATGGCACAGAAAAAAGGCGGCGGCTCGACACGCAACGGTCGCGACTCGCAGCCCAAGATGCTCGGCGTCAAGGTCTTTGGCGGGCAGACCGTGCCGGCTGGATCGATCATCGTGCGCCAGCGCGGCACCAAGTTTCACGCCGGCCCGAATGTCGGCATCGGCCGCGATCACACCCTGTTCGCGCTGGTCGACGGCCAGGTGAGCTACGCCGTCAAGGGCCCGCGCAATCGGCAGACGGTCGAAGTCAAGAGCGTCTGAAGAGCTCTCGCTTCGCCAGGACGAAGCCCCGGTTCGCCGGGGCTTTTTTCATCCGCGCTGCACTAACATTGCCTGTCGCAATCTACCCCTCCCGAGGTTCCCATGAGCTGGAGCGGCATCATTCTGATCGTTGTCGGCGCCTTGTTGCTGGCCAACAACTTCGGTTGGCTCGAGTGGGGCTGGATGCATCAGTGGTGGCCCCTGTTGCTGATCGCGCTCGGCATCTGGTCGGTGCTGCGGCCCAGGCGCGGAGACCGGCATCCTTCGCGCAGGACCGACCCCGGGCCATGAAGTTCGTCGACGAGGCCACGATCGAGGTCGTGGCGGGCGACGGCGGCAACGGGTGCATGAGTTTTCGCCGCGAGAAGTTCATCCCCTTCGGCGGTCCGAACGGCGGTGACGGCGGCCGTGGCGGAAGTGTCTATGCGGTCGGCGACTCGAACCTCAACACGCTGATCGACTTTCGCTATGCACGTCGCCACGAAGCGCGGCGTGGCGAAAACGGGCGCGGCTCCGACCAGTACGGCGCCGCCGCCGACGACATCGTCCTGCGCATGCCGGTCGGCACCATCATCTCCGAGGCCGAGACCGGCGAAAAGATCGCCGAGCTGCTCGAGTCGGGCGAGAAGATCTGCATCGTCAAGGGTGGCGATGGCGGTTTCGGCAATCTGCACTTCAAGAGCAGCACCAACCGGGCGCCGCGCCAGAAGACACCCGGCTGGCCAGGCGAGCAGAAAAAGCTGAAGCTCGAGTTGCGCGTGCTGGCCGATGTCGGCCTGCTCGGCATGCCCAACGCTGGCAAGTCGACGCTGATCGCGGCGATCTCGAATGCGCGGCCCAAGATTGCCGACTATCCGTTCACGACGCTGCACCCCAACCTCGGCGTCGTCCGCGTCGCCCCCGAGCAGAGCTTCGTCGTCGCCGACATCCCCGGCCTGATCGAAGGCGCAGCCGAAGGCGCCGGACTCGGCCACCTGTTCCTGCGCCACCTGCAGCGCACCCGATTGCTGCTGCACCTTGTCGACTTCGCGCCTTTCGACGAAGAAGTCGATCCCGTCAAGCAAGTGCGCGGCATCGTCAAGGAGCTCGAGAAGTACGACCCTGAGCTCGCCGCGAAGCCGCGCTGGATCGTGCTCAACAAGCTCGACATGATTCCGGCCGAGGAGCGCGCCGCACGTGTCGCCGCGTTCGTCAAACGCCTGCGCTGGAAAGGTCCGATCTTCTCGATCTCGGCCCTGACGCGCGAGGGTTGCGAGCCGCTGGTGCGCGCCATCTACGAGCACGTGGCCAGGCACGCTGCGGCCGCGCCGGCGGAGCGTGATCCCCGCTTCGACGATGACGACGTTCCGGCCGGCCCCGACGCGCCTGAGGGCCCGCAGGCAGGAGCCGGCGCCGCGCGATGAGCGAGAGGTCGCGCGACGCCCGGCGCATCGTCGTCAAGGTCGGCTCGAGCCTGGTCACGAACGAGGGTCGTGGTATAGACGCGCATGCCGTGGGCGGCTGGTGCCGGCAGATGGCGGAGCTGGTGCGCCAGCAGCGCGAACTTGTGATGGTCTCGAGCGGCGCGATCGCCGAAGGCATGAAGCGGCTCGGCTGGGCGACCCGACCGCACGGCGTGCACGAGATGCAGGCGGCGGCGGCAGTCGGCCAAATGGGTCTTGCGCAAAGCTACGAATCGGCCTTGCGCGAGCACGGAATCGGCAGTGCGCAAGTCCTCCTGACCCACGCCGACCTTGCCGACCGCGAGCGCTACCTGAATGCACGATCGACGCTGACGACCCTGCTTGGCCTGGGTGTCGTTCCGGTCATCAACGAAAACGACACCGTCGTCAATGACGAGATCAAGTTCGGCGACAACGACACGCT
>JBDTNU010000427.1:0-3904 GCA_039933535.1 Caldimonas sp.
CGCTCGACAAGGTCAGCGTGTCGATGACGATGAACGGCGCGGTGCTGCCGGTGCTTGCCGGCTACATCGTCGCGGCCGAGGAGCAGGGCGTCTCGGAAGAGCGGCTTTCAGGAACGATCCAGAACGACATCCTGAAGGAGTTCATGGTCCGCAACACCTACATCTATCCGCCGGCGCCGAGCATGCGGATCGTGGGCGACATCATCGAGTACACGGCGACGCGGATGCCGAAGTTCAACTCGATCTCGATCTCGGGCTATCACATCCAGGAAGCGGGCGCGAACCAGGCGCTCGAGCTCGCGTTGACGCTGGCCGACGGCCGCGAGTACGTTCGCACCGCGATCGCCAAGGGCCTCGATGTCGACGCCTTCGCCGGTCGGCTCAGCTTCTTCTGGGCGATCGGGATGAACTTCTACCTCGAGATCGCCAAGATGCGCGCGGCGCGCGGCCTGTGGCACCGGATCATGAAGGAGTTCGCGCCGAAGGAGGCCAAGAGCTCGATCCTGCGCACCCATTGCCAGACCTCTGGCTGGTCGCTGACCGCACAAGACCCGTACAACAACGTCGTGCGCACGACCATCGAGGCGATGGCGGCGGTGTTCGGCGGCACGCAAAGCCTGCACACCAATGCGCTCGACGAAGCGATCGCCCTGCCCACCGAGTTCAGCGCCCGGATCGCCCGCAACACCCAGCTCGTGATCCAGGAAGAGACGCATATCACTTCGATCGTCGACCCGTGGGCCGGCAGCTACGCGATGGAGGCGTTGACGCAGCAGATGGCCGATGCCGCGTGGACCATCATCGAGGAGGTCGAGGCGATGGGCGGCATGACCAAGGCGGTGCAGAGCGGCTGGGCCAAGCTGAAGATCGAGGCCAGCGCGGCCGAGAAGCAGGCGCGCATCGATTCCGGCCGGGACACGATCGTCGGTGTCAACAAGTACAAGCTTGCGGAAGAAGCGGCGATCGACGCGCGGTCGATCGACAACCACGCCGTGCGCGAAAACCAGGTGGCGCGATTGAAGGCAGTCCGCGCCTCCCGCGATGCGGCCGCGGTGAAGGCCGCGCTGTCCGCGCTTACCGAGTGCGCGAAGACCGGAGCGGGCAACCTGCTCGCCCTCTCGATCGCGGCGATGCGCCTGCGCGCCACCGTCGGTGAAGTCAGCGACGCGCTCGAAGCGGCCTGGGGCCGGCACCGCGCCGACACGCAAAAGGTATCGGGCGTCTACGCCGCCGCCTACGACAGCGCCGAAGGCTGGGAGAAACTGAAGGCGGAGATCGTCGCCTTCGCCGCAGAGGAAGGGCGGAGGCCGCGCGTCATGATCGCCAAGCTCGGCCAGGACGGGCACGACCGTGGCGCCAAGGTCGTCGCCAGCGCATTCGCCGACCTCGGCTTCGACGTCGACATCGGCCCGCTGTTCCAGACCGCAGAAGAATGCGCGCGCCAGGCGATCGAGAACGACGTCCACGCCGTCGGCATCTCGACGCTCGCCGCCGGCCACATGACGTTGGTGCCCGCAATCATCGAGTCGCTCAAGGCGCAGGGCGGCGGCGACATCGTCGTCTTCGTCGGTGGCGTGATTCCGAAGCAGGACTATCAATTCCTGTACGACGCCGGGGTCAAGGGCATCTACGGCCCGGGAACGCCGATCCCGGTCAGCGCGAAGGATGTTCTCGAGCAGATTCGCCGGGCGCGCGGCTTGACGGTCTGACAGCGCCCGCGCGAGTTGCCCTGATGACGACGCCGCCAGCCGCGCCGCCCGAACACGAGATCGCATCCGACGACGCGGCGCTGCTGCACGACATCGCGCGGCCCGGCTCGGCCGTGCAGCGGCGCGCCGTGGCTCGCGCCATCACCCTGCTCGAATCGACGCGCGCCGACCATCGCGAGCGCGCCGACGCGCTGCTCGCGGCCTTGCCCCTGCCGGCCGAGCCCGCCCTGCGCATCGGCATCTCGGGCGTGCCCGGCGTCGGCAAATCGACCTTCATCGAGACGCTCGGCCTCGAACTGATCGCGCAAGGCCATCGTGTCGCCGTTCTCGCCGTCGATCCGAGCTCCAGCCTGTCGGGCGGATCCATCCTCGGCGACAAGACGCGTATGGAAAGGCTCTCCGTTCACGAGCAGGCCTTCGTTCGGCCGAGCCCGAGCGGCGGCACGCTCGGCGGCGTGGCCGCGGCCACGCGCGAGGCGATTCGCGTCGTCGAGGCGGCGGGCTACGACGTGGTCATCGTCGAGACCGTCGGCATCGGCCAGAGCGAGGCGGCGGTCGCCAGCATGACCGACCTGTTCGTGCTGATGCAGCTGCCCAACGCCGGCGATGACCTGCAGGCGATCAAGAAGGGCGTGCTGGAGCTGGCCGACATCGTCGTCGTCAACAAGGCCGATCTCGACGCCGCCGCGGCGGCGCGCGCAGTCGGGCAAATCGAATCGGCGATGCAGCTCGTCGGCATGCGCGCGGTCGCGGCGTGGCGGCCGCGCGTGCTCGCCACCAGTGCCATCGATGCGGCCCAGGTTCGCGAGGTTCTGCACGCTGCCGAAGCCTTCGCGGCGGCGCAGCGCCCGAGCGGCGCACTCGCGCGGCGCCGCGAGACGCAGGCGCGCGCGTGGCTGTGGGAGCGCATCGACGCCGGTCTTCGCGAACACTTTCGCGCGGACGCCGAAGTGCGTCGCCTGTTGCCGGCGTTGCTCGACGACGTGGACGCCGGTCGCGTGCCGGTCTCGGTGGCAGCGCGCCGCCTGCTGCGCGCATTCGAGGGCGAGCCGGTCACGAAGGCGAGCGAATGACCGATGCCGATCTCGCCGCGGTTCGCGCGCAGCTCGCCGTCTCTCGGACGCGCGTCTGCCTCATCGACACGCCGGGCAGCGGCGCGGTGATCGCAAAGCGCCAGCGCCCGTCGCGTGGGCCGTGGCGCGCGCACGCGGTCAACGCGCTGGCGCGTCTCGTCGGCCTGAGTCTGCTTCAGGCCGTGCCCGCACCGGGTGGCGCGAAGGCGCAGGCCATCGAGGTCGCGCGACTGGCGGCGCTCGCCGGCGAAGGTGTGCGGGTGCCCGAACTGCTGCACGTCGACGTCGACTTCTTCGTCATCCGGCACCTCGAAGGAGCCAGCCTGGTCCAGGCGATCGAGAAGGGTGGAACCGGCGGTTTCGAAGCCTGGCAGGCCGGCCTCGACACGCTGGTGGAGGTTCACGCCCGTGGCGCCTATCTGAGCCAGGCGTTCGCGCGCAATTTCCTGGTCACGCCGGCCGGCCTCGGAATGATCGACTTCGAGGACGATCCGCGCCAGGTCATGAGTCTCGAAGAGGCACAGGCGCGCGATTGGCTCGCCTACCTCCACTCGACCGTCTGGCTGCTCGATCGCGACTCGGCCGCGATCCGCGCTGCCTTCGTGTCGAGGATGGCGCAGGAACGCCCGGAGGTTCGCGCGCAACTCGCGAGGTCGGCCAGCAGGCTGGCCTTCTTGCGCCATCTGCCGCGCTCCCGTCGCGCGTGGGGCCGCGAGGTGGTCGGCATGCAGGCGGCGGCCAGCCTCTTTCACCTGAGTGCAATCGCGCCTGCGAAGATGCACGTCTGACGACCCGAGACATTTCCCGAGGCACCCATGCACGACATCATCCAGCAGCTCGAAGCCAAGCGCGCCCGCGCCCGTCTGGGCGGCGGCGAGAAGCGCATCGCCGCCCAGCACGCCAAGGGCAAGCTGACGGCGCGCGAGCGCATCGACCTGCTGCTCGACGAGGGCACGTTCGAGGAATGGGACATGTTCGTCGAGCACCGCAGCCACGACTTCGGCATGGCCGCGAACCGGCCGCCGGGCGACGGCGTCGTCACCGGCTACGGCATGATCAACGGCCGCCTGGTGTTCGTCTTCAGCCAGGACTTCACCGTCTTCGGCGGCGCGCTCTCGGAAG
>JBDTNU010000428.1:0-3900 GCA_039933535.1 Caldimonas sp.
CGGCATCCCGCTCTACGTCTCGGCGACGTACGTGATGCTCTTCATCCTGTTCGGCTCGTTCGTCGAGCGCAGCGGCGCCGGCCAGCTGTTCATGGACTTCGCGCTCGCGCTCGCCGGCGGCCAGTCGGGCGGGCCGGCCAAGGTGGCGGTGATCACGAGCAGCCTGTTCGGCACCGTTTCCGGCAGCGCCGTCGCCAACGTCATGACGACCGGCACGTTCACGATCCCGCTCATGAAGCGCACCGGCTATCGGCCGGCCTTCGCCGGCGCGGTCGAGGCCGTCGCCTCGACAGGCGGGCAACTGATGCCGCCGATCATGGGCGCCGCCGCATTCGTGATGGCCGAGTTTCTCGGCGTCTCGTACCTTACCGTCGCCCGCTTCGCGCTGCTGCCGGCGGTGCTCTACTACGTCGCGGTCTTCATGGCCGTGCATTTCGAGGCGAAGCGGATCGGCCTGGTCGGCGTGCCCAAGGCCGACCTGCCGCAACTGAAGGGCGTCCTTCTCGAGAGAGGCCATCTCTTCATCCCGCTGTTCGTCATCGTCGCGGTGCTGCTGGCCGGCCGCAGCGCCGCCTTCTCCGCGCTCTGCGGCATCGCCTCGGTCGTACCGACGACCTGGCTGCGCGCGAGCACCCGCGGCACCTTCACATGGCGCGCGATCGGCGAGGCGCTGGAAGCGGGCGCGCGCAACACCGTCGTCGTGGCGCTGGCCTGCGCATCGGCGGGGCTGGTCATCGGCACGATCACCCTCACCGGCCTGGGCCTCAGCTTTACGGGCATCGTCCTGACGCTCTCACAAGACTCGCAGATCCTCGCCCTCGTGCTCACCATGCTCGCCGGCATCCTGCTGGGCATGGGCCTGCCGACAACGCCTGCCTACATCGTCCAGGTGGCGCTGCTCGTGCCGGCGCTCGTCAAGCTCGGCGTGCGCGTCGAGGCGGCGCACCTCTTCGTCCTCTACTTCGCGGTGCTCTCGGCCATCACGCCGCCGGTCGCGATGGCGGTCTACGCGGCCAACGGCATCTCGAAGGCCAAGCTGATGGAGACGAGCTGGGCGGCTGTGAAGCTCGGCCTCACCGGCTACATCATCCCGTTCATGTTCGTCTTCGCCCCTTCGCTGCTCCTGCAGGGCGACTGGGGCGACGCAGCGCTCGCCGTCGTTGCCGCGACGATCGGCGTCATGTGCCTGGCCGGTAGCCTGCACGAGCACTTCTTCTGGGGCAAGGCGCGCTGGTGGGAGCGGCTGCTGCTCCTCGTCGCGGCCGGCGTGTTGATCAAGCCAGGCTGGCAAAGCGACTTGGTCGGCATCGCCCTGATCGGCGTGATCGCGGCCAGCCAGCGCTGGATCACACCAGCCGCGGTGGCGCGTTCCAAGAAGGCCGCGTAGCGGGAGGGCTGGCGCGACTTGCGCCAAGCAGACACTCAGACAGGACGCGACCTGGCCCCGTACTACATCATCGCGCCGCCCGCCTTCTGCCCTGCGCCCTCTTCCTTCTGCTGCAGCGAGAAGATCGACGTGTAGCCGCCGGACCAGTCAGGCGGGATCAGGCAGGGCCGCGGATCGTGGTGCGCGAACGCAGCACGCTGGCCGCGGATGATCGCCTGGTCGTGCGCGGGCCTGATCGGGTTCACGGTGTACGGAAACGCGTCGGCCGAGGTCAGCGTGTAGAGCAGCAGCGGCCGGCCCTGATCGGAGTCGTTGCGTGGCGAACCATGCACCATGCGGCAGTTGTGCAGGGTGAGCGAGCCGGCGGGGCCGGTGAGGTAGACCGCCTTCGACACATCGATCCGCTCGATGTCGCGCTCGTTCAGGCAGCCGACCCACTGGCCGTTCTCGTCGTACTGCGTGAGCATCGGCTCGATCCGGTGGCTGCGCGGAATCACGCCGAGCGGCCCTTGCGCCATGCCGCAGTCGTAGAGGTAGGTGCCGATCGTGAGCGGCGAATAGTTGGTGTGCGGCCAGAACGAGATGTCGTAGTGCCACTTGACTTCCTCGCCGCCCTTGCTCCACTTGAAGTTGAGCTTGGAGTGGTGGAACTTCACGTCGGGGCCGACGAGGTCGGCCACGGCGTCGGGCATCACCGAGTGGTTGACGTACTCCCAGAACACCGGGTGGTGCTCGGTCGGGTTGCTCACCCGGCGCAGGCGCGGCGCGCTCGGCAGGTGATCGGGCTCGAGGTCGAAGGCGTGGTCAGATTTCGTGATCGAGCGGCTGCGCTCCACGAGCTCTTCGGTCGCCTGGCGCAGCCTGGCGATCCATTCGTCGCCGATGATCTTCTCGAGCAGGATGTAGCCCTCGCGAAAGTAGAACTCGCGCTGCGCCTGCGTCAGCACGCGGGGCGGGATGTCGAGGATCTGCTCGGGCGTCATGGTGTCTGTTCCGGTGGTTGCGCGCGCCGGCGCGCGCTCAGGCGCGAAAGGCCTGCTTGTCGGTGCCTTCGTAGAGCGCCTTGATCTGCCGGCCGACCGCGTCGGCGTGCGCGGCGAGAGCCGCGGCATCGAGGTCGGCCTGCGGCCGCGGCTCTTCGTCGAAATGATGAAAGCGGTCGACGCCTCGCACCAGCATGCCCGAGTCGCGCACCTTCGTCTGCCGCACGGACGTGGGGATGTAGCGGATCGCCAGGCCGATGCGCCGATCCGTGCCGCGATTGGGCTCCGAGCCATGCACCAGCTTGATGTGGTGCAGCGACATCTCGCCCGCCTTCAGGCCGATGCCGACCGCCTTCGAGGTGTCGACCTCGACCGCGATCTCCTGACCTCGCGAAAGCAGGTTGTCGCGGTGGAACGTGTCGAGGTGCGGCAACTGCTCCACCTTGTGCGTGCCCGGCATGAACTGCATGTAGCCGTTCTCGGGCGTGGCGTCGGTGAACGCCACCCATGCGGTGACGACGTCGTCGGGGTCGAGGCCCCAGTAGGTCGAGTCCTGGTGCCACGACACGAAGCCCGGGCTGCTCGCTTCCTTGATGAAGAAGTTGGTCGTCCAGCAGCGAATGTCGGGGCCGATGAGATCGGACACCGCGTCGAGGATCTCGTCGTTGTGGACGAGCTCGTCGGCCCAGCGAAAGAGCAGGTGCGTCTTGTGGCGCAGATTGCCTTGCAGTGGCTGCCCCGCCACCGCCTCGTGCTCCTCGAGGCAGTGGCGATAGTGCGCCGCCTGCTCCGTGCTCAGCACGCGCATCGGAAAGACGCAACCGTCGCGATGGAAATCGGCGACCTGTTGCTCGGTCAGGTGCATGGGGAGTCTCCGTTTCGCCTTCACACGCGCCGCCGCCAGCGGACGCCCGACCTACTGTATTTGTAATATGTCAGACCGTCAAGGCAAGGCCTCCTTACGGCCGCGAGCCACGCCTCAGAAGCCGCGCGTGATGATCCGCTTGGCGAATGCCTCGGCGTAGTCGATGTGCCGGCCGCAAGCGGCGGCGGCCTCCTTCTCGTCGCCGGTGGCGACGGCGCGCAGCAGCTCGGCGTGCAGGCGGGCGACCTCGGGCAGGTTGTCGAGCTCCTTGTGGTGCATGAAATAGAAGCGCCGCGACAGGGTGTAGAGCGGCGCGATCGCCTGCTCGGAGAAGCGATTGCCGGCGCAATGCGCCATGAAGCTCTTGGCGACGAAGTACTGGCGCAGCATCTCGACGATGTCGCCGGCGTTGCCCGCCTTCAGCAACGCCTGGGCCATCGCTGCGATACGCCGTTTCTCCTCGGCCGAAGCGCGCCGCGCCGCGCGCGCCGCGATCAGCCGCTCGAGCTCGCGCCGCGTTTCCAGGACCAGCAGCTGGCCTTGCTCGTCGACGTCGGCAATGCGGATGCCGTGCCGCCTGAGTACCTCCACGAGGTGGTATTCGGCCAGGCGCTGCACCGCCTCGCGCACGGGGGTGCGGCCGATGCCGAGGGTGTCGCTGAGCG
>JBDTNU010000429.1:0-3883 GCA_039933535.1 Caldimonas sp.
TGCGCGACTACCAGATGCACCCGTTCCGGCCGATCGTGCTGCACATCGACTTCCAACGCGTCGATGCCACGACCAAGGTCACGAAGAAGGTGCCGCTGCACTATGTCAACGAAGAGAACTCGGTGGCGGTGAAGACCGACGGCTGCGTCGTCAACCACGTCGTCAACGAGCTGAATATCCAGTGCCTGGCCTCGCAGCTGCCCGAGTTCATCACCGTCGATCTCGGCGGCCTGGTCAAGGGCCAGTCGCTGCACGTGAGCGATGTGCAGCTCGGCGCGGGCATCAAGGTCGTGACGCACGGAAAGCCCAACCCGGTGATCGTCTCGGCCAACGTCCAGGCGGCAGAGGAAGAAGATCCGGCAGTCGTTGCGCCGGTGATCGCCGTCACCCCTGCCGAGAAGGTCAAGCCGAAGAAGACCGAGAAGCAGAACAAGAAGTAGTCCCTCCGAGGGACGGGTCCGGGCCCCGCTTGCGCGGGGCTTTTTTCTTGGGCGAGCGTTCGATAATCGTCGCATCATGATTCGACTGATCGCAGGCCTCGGCAACCCCGGGACGGAATACGCGGCAACCCGGCACAACGCCGGCTTCTGGTTCGTGGAAGAGGTCGCGACCCGGCTGCGCGCGCCGCTCGTGCCCGAGCGGAGTTATTTCGGCAAGGCGGTACGCGCCAATGTCGATGGCCGGCCGGTGTGGCTGCTCGAGCCCACGACCTACATGAATCTCTCCGGCAAGTCGGTGGCGGCGCTGGCGCGCTTCTTCAAGATCGAGCCACACGAGATCCTGGTCGCGCACGACGAGCTCGACCTCCCGCCCGGCCAGGTCAAGCTGAAGCAGGGAGGCTCGCATGCCGGCCACAACGGCCTGAAGGACATCCATGCCCAGCTCGGCAGTGCCGATTACTGGCGGCTTCGCATCGGCATCGGCCACCCCGGCGTGAAGGCCGAAGTGATCGACTACGTGCTGAAAAAACCCCTGGCGCAGCAACGCGTCGAGATCGAGAAGAGCATCGAGCAGGCGCTTTCCGGGCTCGAGTTGCTGCTCGCCGGCGACATGGAGCGCGCCACGATGAAGATCAACGCGCGGCCGCCACGGCCGAAGCCACCGGTCGCGGCAACGCCGGTCGAGGATCCCTCGTCGTGAGCCGGCCTCTGCTGCTTGGCGTGCTGCTGCTCGTCGGTGCGGGCGGCGCCTCGGCGCAAGACAGCGTCTATCGCTGCGGCAACGAATACACGCGGGTGCCGTGCAGCCAGGGCCGGCTCGTCGCGATCGACGACCCGGAAGTGACCGCTCCACGACGCGCGGAAGCAGCGCGCGTAGCCGCGAGCGAGAAGCGCCTGGCCGCAGACATGTCACGCGACCGGCGCCTGGCCGAAGCGGCAATCAGGCCGGCGATGGCCGGCAGCCTCAGCGCGCCGAAGGTCGCGGCGCCCGAGGCCAAGCCGTCGTCAAAATCGAAGTCGAAGAAGAAGCGCGGAAAGGCCTCGGCGGATGAACGGGAAGACTTCGTCGCCGTCGCCCCGAAACCGAAGAAATAACGCCCCGGTCAGGCCGCCTCGGCTTGCAGTCGGCGGTACTTGGCCCACAGCGTCTCGCTCGATTCGGGGTACGCCGGATCCTTGGGGATGCAAGCGACCGGGCAGACCTGGACGCATTGCGGCTCGTCGAAGTGGCCGACACACTCGGTGCAGCGTTTGGGATCGATCACGTAGATCGTCTCGCCCATCGAGATCGCCTGGTTCGGGCACTCGGGCTCGCACACGTCGCAATTGATGCACTCGTCGGTGATGAGCAGCGACACGTCGCCCTTTCAGTCTGGAATGTTGCTCCGTTTCACCTGCTGCTTCAGGCGTTCCAGCACCGAGGGTGACACGAACTTGGAAACATCACCGGACAGGGTGGCAATCTCTCGCACGAAGGTGCCGGAGACGAACTGGTACTGGTCGCTGGGCGTCAGGAAGACGGTCTCGACGTCGGGCATCAGCTGCCGGTTCATGCCGGCCATCTGGAACTCGTACTCGAAGTCGCTCACTGCGCGCAGTCCGCGCACGACGACCTTGCCGCCGTGCTCGACGACGAAGTCGCGCAGCAGGCCGCGAAACGCCATCACCTCGACGTTCGGATACTTGGCCGACAGTTCGACCGCGATCTGCAGCCGCTCGGCGATCGAGAACATGGTTCGCTTGTGATGGCCGGCGGCCACCGCGACGATCAGCCGCTCGAACAGTCGGCTGGCCCGGCGCATCAGATCCTCGTGGCCCAGTGTCATCGGGTCGAAGGTGCCGGGGTACACGGCGGTAAGCCGGGTCACTGAAGTCACATCGATCTCCCCTATCCAATGTCCGTCGCTCCCGGATTGGCGCGCAGTGTAGCCGCCGGGACGCCCCCGTTGGATTCCGACCAGTGGGACGAGGATCAGCTCGCAGAGGTGCGACGCTGGCAGGCGGTGTGGCCGGCGGGCAAGCCGCTGCTGACGACGATCGACACGCCGGAGATCTTCAACACGCGCGAGCGCGATCACATCCAGGCGACGCACGGTTCATTCGACAACAACATCGCCGTTCTCACCGAAACGATCGAACGGATCAAGGGCGCGCCGCTGGCGTCGCCCTTGGAGTGGCTCGACTACTGAGGCGCGACCGCCTTGCGCCAGAGCGCGAAGTGCACCGCCCCGGCGCGCGAAGCCCGGTGCTCGACCATGCCGAGCTGCTCGGCCAACGAGGCGTCGGGCGGCTTCGGCGACTCGAGGTAGACGAAGCCGCCCGGGTTCGCGATTCGCGCCGCAGCCTCGATCGCGGGAGCAAGCAAGGACGAATCGAAGGGCGGATCGAGCAGGACCAGGTCGAACGCTGCCGGCGAGCGCGCCATCCATTGCAGCGCGTCGGCGCGCTCGACTCGAACGGCGTCGGCGTGCAGTCGTTCCTTGCTGGCCGAAAGCTGCGCAACCAGCGCTGGATCGCGTTCCAGCAGAACCACTTCGCCCGCGCCGCGTGACGCCGCTTCGAAGCCGAGCGCGCCGGTGCCGGCAAAGGCGTCGAGGCAGCGCCAGCCGTCGAGCGCTTGGCCGAGCCAGTTGAACAGCGTCTCGCGGACGCGATCGGGCGTGGGCCGAAGACCGGGTCGGTCGGCGACCGGCAATTTGCTCCGCTTCCAGACGCCGCCGATGATGCGCACCTCGCGCGGCGGCCCGGCGTGCGACGGTGCCTTTCTGCTCACCATCGCACGGGAATGCCGTCGCGCGCAAGCTGCGCCTTGGCATCGCGCACCGAGAACTCGCCATAGTGGAAGATGCTGGCGGCCAGCACCGCGTCGGCGCCGCCGATGCGGATGCCGTCGGAGAGATGCTGCAGCGAGCCGACGCCGCCCGAGGCGATAACCGGCACGTCGACCGCATCGGCAACGGCGCGGGTCAGCTCGAGGTCGAAGCCGATCTTCGTGCCGTCGCGGTCCATGCTGGTGAGCAGGATCTCGCCCGCGCCGTCGGCGGCCATGCGGCGCGCCCACGCGACGGCGTCGAGCCCGGTGTTGCGGCGGCCGCCGTGCGTGTAGACGTCCCAGCCCGGCGTGCCTTCGCTGCGCCGCTTCGCGTCGATCGCCACGACGATGCATTGGGCGCCGTACTTGGACGATGCGTCGACGATCACCTGCGGATCGGCCACCGCGGCCGAGTTGAAGCTGACCTTGTCGGCGCCGGCATTCAGCAGCCGGCGCACGTCGGCGACGCTGCGCACGCCGCCGCCGACCGTGAGCGGAATGAAGACCTGCGAGGCCACCGCCTCGACGATATGCAGCAACAGGTCGCGGCCGTCGCTGGTGGCGGTGATGTCGAGAAAGGTCAGCTCGTCGGCGCCCTGCTCGTTGTAGCGGGCGGCGATCTCGACCGGGT
>JBDTNU010000430.1:0-3876 GCA_039933535.1 Caldimonas sp.
GGATGGCCTATGGCCTCGCCGACGTGGTCAACCAGCGGCGCATGATCGACGAGAGTCCGGCCGGCGACGAGTTCAAGCGCAACCAGCGCGGCAAGCTCGACGCGTTGCTCGCGCTCGCCGAATCGCACGATTGCCGACGCGTCCGCCTGCTCGCGTATTTCGGCGAAGCGAGCGAGCCTTGCGGCGCGACCCAGAACGCCTGCGATAACTGCCGCACGCCGCCGGCCACGTGGAACGCGACCGAGGCCTCGCGCATGGCGCTGAGTTGCGTCTACCGGATCGAGCAGCAGTCGGGACATCACTTCGGCGCCGGCCACCTGATCGACGTGCTGCGCGGCAAGGCGACCGACAAGGTCGCGCAACATGGTCATGCGCGGCTCAGCACCTTCGGCGTCGGCGTCGCGACGTCCGAGGCGCAGTGGCGCACCGTCTTTCGACAGCTCGTCGCGCTCGGACACCTGGCGAGCGAGGGCGAGTACGGCACGCTCCAGCTCACCGCCTCGTCGCGCGTGGTGCTGCGCGGCGAGATCACCTTGCTGCTGCGCGAAGCGGGCGAGTCGACGCCACGTTCGCGCAACTCCCGCAAGCGCGGCACCGGTGCCGCGGGCGCGAGCGCCGGCAAGCCGCCGCCGCGTCCGCTCGATGCGGCCGGACTGGAGCGCTTCGCCGCCCTGAAGGCGTGGCGGGCCGGCGTCGCGAAGGCGCACAACCTGCCCGCCTACGTCGTCTTTCACGACGCCACGCTCGCCGAGATGGCCGAGGTCCGCCCCGGCTCGCTCGACGATCTCTCCGGCATCGGCGGCGTCGGCGCCAAGAAGCTCGACGCCTACGGCGAAGACATCCTGAAGGTGCTGGCCGGCAGCTGAGACTCGAACCGGTGGATACCTCTAGAACGTGACGGTCACCTCCACCGTCGAGCCCTCGTACCAGGCCGCCCAGCGTTGATCCACCGCGGCAACGCATTCGTCGCCGCCGCCGTTGCCCCCGCCGATTCCACCGACGATCTCGTTGCCGATGATGGCCCACATCGTGCCGACCGGCACGCCGGCCGGGGTGACGTAGACGGCCCAGGTGTATTCGGTTCCGAAGACGGGGCCGCGCATGCCGGAGACGAAGACGGAATAGCTCGTGGCGCCTGCGATCTTCGGGATCGCGATGTGCATGCCGGTGTGGCAGCCGCTCGCATCCTTCCAGTGCTCTTCGTAGAGGCGGCCGGCGACGACCAGCTTGTCGCCGACGGTGAGCGTGGCCAGCGCGGTGCCGATCCGCTTGCCGCCGAGGGAGGCTTCGACCGTGACGAGGCCGAGGCCTTGCTTCGTCGCATCGGCCTTGAAGGTGGCCGTGGCGGTATCGGTGGCGGTCAGGGTGCCTGCGGTGCCGCCCAGCGTCCACTTGTAGATCACCGTCTCGCCCGCCGCGAGCGGCCGCATGCCGACGATGGCAGCCGTCAGAGTGACCGACTCGTTCGCCTTGAGCTTCTTCTCGGTGGGTGTGACCGTCACGCCGGTGACGTAGACCTTGGTCTTGGCGCTGCCCACCGGGTCGTCGCTGCCGAAGCCCGAGAGGAAGACACTGACGTCGATCTGGTCCACCGTGCCGGCCGGCACGTCGATCGCGTCGTAGGCCACCGAGTTGAGCGTGGTGGAGTCGATCGTCGTGCCGTATTTGCTGCCGTCCGACAGATGCCCGGCGCGACACTTCCAGCGGTAGCCGAAGACCTTGCCCTCGACCTGGCTCGCATCCACCGAGATCGCGGTGATGCCGCTGAAGAGAGTGTTCTTCTCGACGAAGAACTCCGTGGGCGTGAGCGAGACCTTGGCCTTGGTGACGGTGATGTCCCAGGTATCGGCGAGGCTGGAGGTGCCGATGTCGAGCGCCTGCACGGCGCTGTCGAACAGCGTGAAAGCAAACTCGCCGACACCCAGGAAACGGTCGAACTTCGACCAGGCGTCGTAGATGAACTTGTTGAAGTCGACCGTCTTCCCTGTAATCGGATCGACCCCGATCGGGCCGTACAGGCCCGTCAGGATTTCGGTCAGCGCCGCAAGCAAGCCGATCTGCGCGCCGGCGGTGCCGCGAAGGTAGGCCTCGGTCGCCTTGCAGCAGCCCGTGAAGTCGCCGGCCAACAGCAGGCCGACGAGCTCGGGTAACTTGGCAAGGCCGGTGATCACATCCTTCAGCAAGGCGGACGCTTCGCTTCGCTTCGCGAAGTCGTCGATGTCCTCGCCCTTCACGAACATCACCACGGAGCAGAGCAAAGGAATCAGGAAGTCCAGCACGATGCTCGTGAAGACGAGCTCCAGACCTTCTATCTTGAGGGCGTCCGGGAGGTCGTCCCAGGTGCCCTTCGCCGTGCCGGGGCCGATGCCGTAAATCTTGTACCTGGTGTAGACGGCAGTGTCGGGAAATCGCGGTGTGGCGAGACTCGCGGTGAACGGTGTGTAGAGGCTCTTGCGCTCGAAGAAGAGGTCGGCGATGGCCTGCATCGGGCTCGAGAGGCCGTCGATCGGCGTCATCTTGGTCCGCACCAGGTTCTCCGGCAGCGCGTACTCGGGGCCCGTGTCCAGTTTGGCGAAGGTCTCGGTGTGGACGAGCAGCGAACGGCGACGGAAATAGTTGGTGACCGTGCATGCACCGACGCCATCGCCTTCGACGATCAACCCGCTCACCCGCTCGGTGGGCGTCACGATCATCCCTAGCGCTCGCCTTCGCGCTGCGGCGCTCGCCGGCGGCGTGCCGATCATCGCCGCCACCTTGGCGCTGACGGCGCCGCTCACGCCGGGCATCGGCGAGCTGGCCCAGGTCGGACCGCCGGCAGCGATGGCGCTCACGATGGCCGCCTCGACCATGCTCAGGTCCTCGCTTCGCAGCAGCGTCAGCGCCGCGACGCGGATGCGCGGCGCTTGCGCCGGAAGACCGAGTCCGCGGTAAACCAGTGCCTCCGCCGTGCTGCGCGTAGAAAGCGTGGGCTGCTCGGCGCGCAAGTAGCCGAACACGAGCAGGTTGCCCGCGGCGTCGAGCACTTGCGAAAGGGCCGCGCCGCCTTCGATGAACTGCACCTGGAAGGCGCCGCCGGCGCCGACCGCGCCCTGGCCCAGCAAGTGGACGACGCGTGTATTGGCGAAGCTCAGGCTCGCCGGCAGCACGACCTGCCCGCTCAGGGTGACGCCGGCCGGCGCCTCGCCGCTCGCGTCCGCTTGATCGGAGCCACCACCGCCGCAAGCCGAAAGAAGTGCGGGAA
Source organism: Caldimonas sp. (assembly GCA_039933535.1). GTDB lineage: Bacteria > Pseudomonadota > Gammaproteobacteria > Burkholderiales > Burkholderiaceae_C > Schlegelella_A. Next base: position 3,242 of record JBDTNU010000430.1, read on the forward strand.
ATGCGGGAACGGCGGCGAGCTGGATGGCGCGCAAGATAAAGCTTCTGCGGTAGAGAGCGGGGCTGGGCTTCAGGCCGTGCATGGTCGTTTCCTTTGGTGTGCGAATCGGTTCATTCGAATGTAGGGAGGGCTGCGTCATCGGTGCGTCATCGCTCGGATGGCGACCGATAAGGGCAATCGGCGCGGTGGTCCAGCAAGTCGGGTTGCAGCTCGCTCGCACCGCATCGCGAGCATGCGAAGAGGCCGCCGAGCGGGCCCCGCGGCGCGTACAGCAGGACCTGCTTGCCCCGGTGCTCGGCGCGCGCGAGTTCGCTCTCTCGCGAGGGTGTCGCAAGCGGCGGATGGGTCGATGGCGTCTGCATGGCGAGCCCGCACAATAGTGAGCAGTGCGTCATCGCAGCGTCATCGCGGCAGCACCGACCCTCCTCGCCAACACTGGCCTTGCCTTCCATGTCCGAGTCCCCTGGCGGCACCCCGGCCTTTCGTGCCAGCCTGCATGGCACGGCTCAACTGGTGACCGCCGGCGGCGAACGCATCGCGCTGGAACGCAAGCAGGCCCTGGTGCTTGCCTACCTCTCGGTCGAAGGGCCGACGCCGCGCGGCAAGCTCGCCCGCCTGCTCTGGCCCGACGCGCC
>JBDTNU010000431.1:0-3863 GCA_039933535.1 Caldimonas sp.
GCGCCGATCATGTTGCGATTGACGTAGACGTTGCCGATCCTCGCTTCGTGGGCGAGGCGCAGCGCCCGGCTGTCGATTCGAGTCTGGATGCCGAGCGTCAGGCCGTAGCCGAGCGCGTTGATGCGGACGATCACGGCATCGACGTCACCGCGCCAGCGAACGATGTGCAGCACCGGGCCGAAGATCTCGCCTTTCACTTCTTCGATGCTGGCCAGCTCGAACGCGACCGGCGCGACGAAGTGCGACGCTGCGGTTGCCGGGACGGCGATCGGTGCGGCACCGATGAAGCGCGCCTCGCGATGCAGGCGCTCGACATTCGACGCGATGCCGGCCCACGCCTCGGCATCGATGAGCGGCCCGACGTCGGTCTCGTAGCGGGCGGGATCGCCCACCTTCAACTCGGTGAGCGCGCCGCGCACCATCTCGATCACCGCGTCGGCGATGCCCTCGTGAACGCAGAGCAGGCGAAGCGCCGAGCAGCGCTGGCCGGCCGAACGGAACGCGCTCTGCACGACCGCGTCGACCACCTGCTCCGGCAAGGCGGTCGAGTCGACGATCATGGCGTTGATGCCGCCGGTCTCGGCGATCAGCGGGACGATCGGGCCGATGCGCGCCGCGAGCGATCGATTGATGGCCTGAGCCACCGGCAACGAGCCGGTGAAGCAGACGCCGCCGACGCGCGCGTCGGCCACCAGCCGAGCGCCGACCGTTTCGCCCGGGCCGTTCACGAAAGAGAGCGCCTGCTCCGGCACGCCGGCTTCGTGCAGCAGCGCGACCATGCGCGCGGCGACGGCCGGCGTCTGTTCGGCCGGCTTGGCGACGACGCTGTTGCCCGCCACCAGCGCAGCGACAACCTGGCCGCTGAAGATCGCGAGCGGGAAATTCCACGGGCTGATGCAGGCAAAGACGCCCCGGCCGTGCAGGTGCAGTTCATTGCTCTCTCCGGTCGGCCCGGGCAAGACCTGGGTGACGAGACGGCGCTCGGCCTCGTCGGCGTAGTAACGGCAGAAGTCGACCGCCTCGCGAACCTCGGCGATGCAATCGCCCTGGGTCTTGCCGGCCTCGACCACGAGCACGGCACAGAACCCGGCGAGGCGCGCCTCGAGCAGGTCGGCGGCGCGGCGCAGCACGTCGGCACGATCCTTCACCGGCGTCGCGTTCCACGCCGGGAAGGCGGCCACCCCGCGGCCGACCGCCACTTCGACTTCGCCAGCACTCGCCTCGGCAATCGACTCGACGCCGCGTTGCGAGAGCTCGGCGATTTCGTGCTCGATCGGCTCGCGCTCGGCCCGCACGGTCAGGTCGACGCCGCGCGAGTTGGCTCGAGCTTGCGGCTCGCCGGCGCGGTAGAGATCGACCGGCAACGGCAAGGGCTGCGCGCCGGGCGCCGCCGCCAGCGGCGACGCCAGCAACTCGTCAACGTCGACGGATGCGTCCGACAACTGATGCACGAACGACGAGTTGGCGCCGTTCTCGAGCAGGCGGCGCACCAGGTAGGCAAGCAGGTCGCGGTGCTCGCCCACCGGCGCGTAGATGCGCAGTGGCAGGCTGGCGGGCGGCATCGAACGCAGCACCTCGCGATAGACGCCCTCTCCCATGCCGTGCAGTCGCTGCATTTCCATGCGCACGCCACGGCCTCGTGCCATCTCGGCGATGGCGGCGATCGTTCCGGCGTTGTGGGTCGCGAACTGCGGATAGATCACGTCGCCGTGGCCGATCAGCGCCGCGGCCGCGGCGAGATAGGACACGTCGGTGTGCGCCTTCTCGGTGAAGACAGGGTAGCCGGCCAGGCCCATCTCCTGCGCGCGCTTGATCTCGCCGTCCCAATAGGCTCCTTTGACGAGGCGCACCATGAAGCGCAGACCCGTGTCTCGTCCGATTCGGGCGACCTCGTCGACGACCTCGACCGCGCGCGACTGATAGGCCTGCACGGCCGGGCCGAAACCACGCCACTGCGGATGGGCGCCGGCGATGTCGCGGGCCAGCGCCTCGAAGACGTCGAGCGAGAGCTCGAGCCGGTCGCTCTCCTCGGCATCGATCGTGAGGTTGAGGTTGCCTGCGGCGGCGAGGTCGACGAGGCGCCGGACCCGCGGCACGAGCTCGCCGAACACGCGCCCGCGCTGCGCCTCTTCATAGCGTGAAAACAGGGCCGAGAGCTTGATCGAAATGCCGTCGGCGTCTTCCGGGCCGCCGCCACGAGCCTTGGCGATCGCGCCGATCGCGCCGGCATACGAGGCCAGGTAGCGCTCGGCATCGCGTTCGGTGCGGGCGCCCTCGCCGAGCATGTCGTAGCTGAAGCGAAGCGCGGGCATCGCCTTCCGCGCGCTGGCGGCTTCGCCCAGCGCTTCGCCGATCGATCGGCCGAGGACGAACTGGCGGCCGAGCAGCTGGATCGCTCGCACGGTCGCGGCAACGACGGTCTGCGCGCCGAGGCGACGCAGCAACCCCGTCTCGCCTTCGCTGTCGGGCAGGAAGCGCTTGGACAACGAAATCGCGCTCGCCGAGAGACCGGCGATCAGGCGATGCGGCGAACCCGCACGCTCATCGCCAGTGGCCGACCCGAAATCGGCCCGGCCGAGCTGGTCGGCGGTCAGGGCGATCGCGGTCTCGGCGTCGGGAACGCGGAGCAGTGCTTCGGCCAGGCGCATCAGGGCCAGCCCTTCGCGGCTCGAGATCGGGTATTCCTGAAGCAGCGACTCGAGGGCCCAGAACGGCGCCGGCTTGTCGCGCACCGCCTGAACCCAGGGCCGGGCCAGGGCGGCCGCATCGTCCCAGCGGACCGCCTTGGCGGCAGCGGCGCGCAGGCGGGCGATGACCTCGGCTTCGGCGCGGACGGGCGGCGGCAGGCGCGGCCGAGGCGGCGGGACGATGTTCATCGAACGATTCTCGCCAATCGCCGCCTCCCCGATCAGCCGGCGTGCGGTCGACCGCCGAAGATGGCGCTGCCGACGCGTACCAGCGTCGCGCCCTCGGCGATCGCGGCTTCGAGGTCGTCGCTCATGCCCATCGACAAGGTATCGAGTGCGAGCCCATCGCGGCGAAGCGCCTCGAACAATTCGCGCAGGGCGCGATGCGGGCGCCGTTGTGCGTCGAAGTCCGCAGCCGGCTCGGGAATCGCCATCAGGCCGCGCAGCGCCAGGCGCGGCAGCGCGGCGACCGCATGGGCGGCCGCAGCGACTTCGCCCGGAGCGAACCCGCTCTTGGTCGCCTCGCCGCTGATGTTGACCTGCAGGCACACGGCGAGCGGCGGCAGGTGCGCCGGCCTCTGCGCGCTCAGCCTTTCGGCGATCTTCAGGCGATCGACCGAATGCACCCAGTCGAAGCGCTCGGCGACCAGCCGCGTCTTGTTGCTCTGCACCGGACCGATCAGGTGCCACGCGAGTCGCGAACGCAGGTCGGCGAGGGCCTCGATCTTGTCGAGGCCCTCCTGCACGTGGTTCTCGCCGAAGCGCCGCTCACCGGCGTCGAAGGCCTCGCGCACGGCGGTTGCGGCAAAGGTCTTGGTCACGACAAGCAACGTGACGCTTTGCACGGGTCGACCGGCGCCGGCACAAGCGCGTGCAATGCGCTCGTGCACTTGGGCGAGCTTGTCTGCGATCATTGCGCTAGTGTTGCGCTGCGCGAGCGCCGCAAGCCCTGCCGCCGCGCCCCGGCGCCATTTCCGGAAGATTCATGGACATTACCCAACTGCTGGCGTTTTCGGTCAAGAACAAGGCCTCCGACCTGCACCTTTCGGCCGGCCTGCCGCCAATGATCCGGGTTCACGGCGACGTGCGCCGCATCAATGTCGACCCGCTCGAGCACAAGCAGGTCCACGACATGGTGTACGACATCATGAACGACTCGCAGCGCAAGAACTACGA
>JBDTNU010000432.1:0-3847 GCA_039933535.1 Caldimonas sp.
GATCGGCCTCAGCAATGATGAGGTGGCCGATCCGGCTTGCTTCCCTGCGCGAGGATTACCTCAGTCAGGTTCGAAGGGACTGTCTCAGTCGAACGATCGATTGCGCGATCGCTCAACACCCCTAGCGGATACGCCACGGCCTTCAAGCCGCAACGCGAGCGGATTATGGCAAAGCCGGATCGCCGCCTTCCGGCGCAACGCCGAGCAGCTTGTGCAGCTTCGGGCTCGTCGTCGTGTAGAGCAGCGGCTGCGCACGGTCAGGATGAACGCGGCTGGCAATCGCGTACGCCGCGAGCGTCGCTTCGTGAAAGCCCGAGACGATCAGCTTCTGCTTGCCCGGATAGGTGTTGACGTCGCCGATCGCGTGGATGCCCGGCGTCGACGTCTCGAAGCGCTCGGTGTCGACGACGAGCTGCTTCCGCTCGAGCGCCAATCCCCAGTCGGCGATCGGCCCGAGCTTGGGGCTCCAGCCGAGCAGGACCAGCAACACGTCGAGGGCCAGCGTGCGTGTCGTGCCGTCATTGACGTCGACGACCAGACCGCTCAGTCGCTCGCCTTCGCTCGTGACCGCGCTCGCCTGGCCAGCGACGAAGGCGATCCGTCCGGAGGCGCGCGCGACCTCGAAACGCAGGCGCAGCACGTGCGACGCATCGAAGTCGTCGCGCCGATGCACGATGGTGACGCTGGCTGCGCCGTTGTCGGCCGCCTCGAGCGCCGCGGAGACCGCCGATTCGCCGTTGCCGGTGACGACGACACGTCGTCCGCGGGTGGCGGCAGCGCCGGGTTCACGATGGAACACCTGCGTCTCGCGCCAGTGATCGAGCCCATCGACTTTCAGCCGTCGCGGCTGAAACGCCCCGACGCCACCGGCGATCACGATCGCCCTGGCGATGAAGCGCTGCCCGGCATCAGTGCCCACGTCGAAGCGACCGTCGTCGCGCAGTGCGACAGCGCTCACCACTTGTCCGAGATGAAAGCCGGCCGCGAACGGCGCGATCTGATTCTGCAATCGCTCGATCAGCTCGCGTCCGGTGCAATAGGCCAGGGCCGGGATGTCGTAGATCGGCTTGTCGGCATAGAGCTCGAGGCATTGCCCGCCCGCGTGGGGCAGGGCATCGACGACCTGGGCGCCGACCTCGAGCAAGCCGAGCTGGAAAACCTGGAACAGGCCGACCGGCCCGGCGCCGACGATCAGCGCGTCGGTGGTGATCGGCTCAGCGGACAAGCTCATCGAGCTTGCCGGTGCGGTCTTTCCAGTCGTCCGCGTCGGGCAAGGGCGCCTTGCGCCGCGTGATGCTGGGCCACCCCCTTGCCAGCTCGGCGTTGAGCTTCGTCATGTGCTGCTGATCGCCCGGAACGTCTTCCTCCGGAACGATCGCGTTGACCGGGCATTCGGGGATGCAGACAGCGCAGTCGATGCACTCGTCCGGGTCGATGGTCAGGAAGTTCGGACCCTCGCGAAAGCAATCGACCGGACACACGTCGACGCAGTCGGTGTACTTGCATCGGATGCACGATTCGAGAACGACGTGGGTCATGGGGCAGGGACTCGGAGGGCGATGTGCGCGTTGGCACCGCGGGACGGACGGGTGAGCGAGGCCTCGATTTTACGTGCCCCTTCGCCGACAGTCACGACGGTCGGACGCCCGGCATGCAGGACGGTCGCCTGGCCAAGGCTGGCGATCGTGTGATCGCTCGCGAGCTGATCCGGCCAGCCGGCCCGCGAAACGACCGTCGCGGCGGTGCCCTCGGGCCAGCCCGCCTCGCGCAAACGACGCGCGAGCGCGCCGAGTTGCTTGCCGGCCATGTAGAAGACTTCGGTGTCGGCGTGCCTGCCGGCGCCCAGGCCTGCGTCGTGCGTCATCGCCGTCGTGAGGGCGACGCTGCGGCCGGTGCCGCGTCGGGTCAACGGGCGTTGCGTGGCGGCCGCGGCGGCCATCGCGGCGGAAACGCCGGGGACGACCTCGCATTCGATCCCGGCTGCGGCCAGCGCCTCGAGCTCTTCTTCCAGCCGGCCGAACACGCTCGGGTCCCCGCCCTTCAGGCGCACGACGAGCTTGCCCGCGCTCGCATGCTTGACGAGCAGCGCGTTGATCGTTGCCTGCCCCGCGCTTTCGCGCTTGCCAAGGCTCGCGTGCGGCACCCCGCCGAAGCCGCGCTTGCCGACGGCGATCCACTGCGCCCGCGGTGCGAGGCCGCGCAAGGCCGGGTCGGCCAGCGAATCGAACATCACGACCTCTGCCGCGGCAAGGCGCCTTGCGCCGCGCACCGTGATCAGATCGGCTTGGCCGGGGCCGGCACCGACGAAGACGACACGGCCGCGTGATTCGACTGGCGCCTTCATGTCGCGGCGCGGGCGAAGTGCGGCTTCGGCTCGATCACATCGCCCTGGTAGTGGCCCTGCGCGAAGAAGCCGAGCACGCGCCGCGCCGAAGCCAGCGACTGGTCGGCGCGCAGCACGGCGGCATCGAAGCCGGTGCGGGTCAGCAACGGCAGCATGTCGATCAGTACCTCGCCGGTGGCGCGGATCTCGCCCGCAAAGCGAAAGCGCGCGCGCAGCAAGCGGGCCTGACTGTAGGCGCGGCCGTCGGTCCATTTCGGAAAGCGCAGGGCGACCAGGGCGAAGCGTGGAAGGTCGGCAACGACCGACTCGATGTCGACATCGTTGTCGACCACCAGTCCGACCGGGGTGTCTGCCGGCCAGGAGCCGCGCACGGTCTGCCACTGCGCGAGCGTGACGACGCTCCACGGCTCGGCGGCTGGCACCGCGACGGTCGAATCGTCGGCCGTCACTTCATGCCAGCGGTCGTAGTCGGGGTCGATGAATTTCATGCGTGGGTCGCCGTCGCCCGCCGCACGGCGTTGGCGGCGCTTCTGAACGGGTCGAGACCGACTCGCTGCACCGTGGCGATGAAGCGCTCGGCGGCGTTGCTGCGCTGGCCGCGGTAGGTCTCGATCACGGCCTCGATCACGTCGGGAACTTCGTCGGCGGCGAAAGAGGGGCCGATCACCTTGCCGGCCACCGAGGTCGTCGCGAGCACGGAGCCATCGGAGCCGCCCAGCGAAACCTGGTACCACTCCTTGCCGTCCTTGTCGACGCCGAGGATGCCGATGTGGCCGCTGTGGTGGTGGCCGCAGGAGTTGATGCAGCCGCTGATGTGCAGGTCGATGTCGCCGATGTCGTGCAGCTCGTCGAGGTCGTCGAAGCGCTCGTTGATCGCCGCGGCGATCGGGATCGAGCGCGCGTTCGCCAGCGCGCACAGGTCGCCGCCGGGGCAGGCGATCATGTCGGTGAGGTAGCCGATGTTGGGTGTCGCGAAGCCTGCTTTGCGCGCCGCCTGCCAGAGCGGCTCGAGCTCGCTTTCGAGCACCCAGGGCAGGACCAGGTTCTGGTCGTGCGAGACGCGCAGCTCGCCGTGGCTGAAGCGGTCGGCAAGGTCGGCGGCGCGGTCCATCTGCTCGGCCGACGCGTCGCCGGGCGGTTGGCCGGCGCGCTTGAGCGAGAGCGTGACGGCGCGATAGCCCGAGAGCCGGTGCGGGTGCGTGTTGCGTTCGAGCCAGCGCGCGTGAGCGGCACCGAGCGTGCTGGCCGCAGCAGCGTGGGCCGGAGCCGGAGCCGGAGCGATCGGCGCAACGCCCTCGGGCAGCTCGAAGCAGGCCGAGACGCGTGCCAGCTCGGCCTCGCTCAGGAGGTGTGCCGAGCCGTCGAGGTCGCGCTCGAGGATGTTGTCGAATTCGGCGCCGACCGCGTCGATGAACTTCTGTCCCTCGGCCTTGACCAGGATCTTGATCCGCGCCTTGTAGATGTTGTCGCGCCGGCCATAGCGGTTGTAGACGCGCACGATCG
>JBDTNU010000433.1:0-3845 GCA_039933535.1 Caldimonas sp.
TGTGGATAGACCGGAGTTGTGCCGGAAGTTGTCCCCACGGTTGTTGCTTGACAGGCAGACGCATTTCCAGCTGGCAATCGATTCACCCCTTGAGCGTTTGCTCGAGCACGTGAAGCTGCTGATTCAGCTCGGTGTTCTTCTGCCGCTCGGCCGAGATCTTTCGCACCGCGTGCAGCACGGTCGTGTGGTCGCGGCCGCCGAACAGCTCGCCGATCTCGGGCAGGCTTTTCTGCGTCATTTCCTTGGCGATGTACATGGCGATCTGACGCGGTCGGGCGATCGAGGCAGGGCGCTTCTTCGAATACATGTCGGCGACCTTGATCTTGTAGAAATCGGCCACCGTCTTCTGGATGTTCTCGACGCCCACCTGACGGTTCTGGATCGACAGCAGATCCTTCAAGGCTTCGCGAGCCAGGCCGATGTTGATTTCCTTCTGGCTGAAGCGGGAGTAGGCAAGGATCTTGCGCAGCGCGCCTTCCAGCTCGCGCACGTTGGCGCGAACGTTCTTGGCCACGAAGAACGCCACGTCTTCGGGCATCGGCGTTGCCTCCTGGTCGGCCTTCTTCATCAGGATGGCAACGCGCATCTCGAGCTCGGGCGGCTCGATCGCCACCGTGAGACCGGCATCGAAGCGCGAGGTGAGGCGCTCGTCGATATCGACCAGGCCCTTGGGATAGGTGTCGCTGGTCATGATGATGTGCGCACGCTTGGCGAGCAGCGCTTCGAAGGCGTTGAAAAACTCCTCCTGCGTGCGCTCCTTGCCGGCGAAGAACTGGACGTCGTCGATCAGCAGCAGGTCGAGCGAGTGGTACTTGGCCTTCAGCTCGTCGAAGGTCTTGCGCTGGTAGTTCTTCACCACGTCGGTGATGAACTGCTCTGCGTGCAGGTAGAGGATGCGCGCGTCGGGTCGGTCGGCGAGCAGCGCATTGCCGACGGCATGAATCAGGTGTGTCTTGCCCAGGCCGACGCCGCCGTAGATGAAAAGCGGGTTGTACATCTGCCCGGGCGCGCCCGCGACGTGCAGCGCCGCGGTGCGAGCCATCTGGTTGGCACGACCGGGAACCAGGGTGTCGAAGCTGAGGGCCGGGTTGAGACGGCTGCGCGAGGGCAAGGTCGTGGCAGCCGATGGGTAGCCGTTACGGTGGGCCGGTAGCGCAGGTTCGTCACGCTGCGCAACGGGCGTCGGCGCTGCCGGCTTGGCCGCGCCTTCACGCGCTGCGAGCGTGAGGTCGAGGCGGACCGGTTTGCCTGCGATCTCCGTGAGCGCGTTTTCGATGCGGCCGGCGTATTGGGTGCGGATCCAGTCGAGCTTGAAACGATTGGGTACGCGGATCGTGACCGTGGCGCCGGCGTCGCCTAGGTCGGCCACCTCGGCATCGGGCAGGGGCCGGATCCAGGTGTTGAATTGCTGGTCGGGTAACTCGGCGGCGAGACGTTCGCAGCCGCGTTGCCAGAGGTCGGCTCGCATATGTGGAGAAGTACCCGGGAAAAGCCAGGTAGTGTAGCTCGGTGTGACCCTGTGAAGGTCACTTATCCACAGTGAAAACACGCAGTTCGGCCGGCCCGCCCCGCTGCGCCGGCGCAATACCGCCGCCGTTGACGCGGTGGCGCGTTCTTGATGTAATCACGGGTTCGCCGCAGAGCGCACCCTCTCGGCCCTGGAAACCATCATGAAACGTACTTATCAAGCCTCCAAGACCCGCCGCGCCCGCACTCACGGTTTTCTCGTCCGCATGAAGTCCCGCGGCGGCCGCGCCGTCATCAACGCCCGGCGCGCCAAGGGCCGCAAGCGTCTGGCCGTCTGAGTCACCGCCCCGCGCGGTCGCATGCCTCGGTGCCACCCAGTGGTCGAGGTGATGGCGCGTCTTGTCGAGTCTGCCGATTTCGAGCGCGTGCTCGGTTCGCGCAGCCGCGCCAGCACCGCGCATTTTGCAGTTCACCACCTTCCCGTTTCGCCCCCAGCCATGTCCAAGCAGCGGGTCGAGCCGTTTGGCGTCGAGTTATCAACAATTCAGGCACGGGATGGTGAAGGACCTGTTGATAACTTTCCGGCCGAGCCGATTCGAAGGCTCGGCGCCGTGGTACCGAAGCGGCACGCGAAGCGCTCTGTGACTCGCTCGTTGCTCAAGCGCCAGATCTATGCGGCAGGCGGGCGGCACGCCGCTTCGCTGGGCCATGGGCTGTGGATTGTTCGCTTGCGTGCGCCCTTCGATCGCAGCCGGTTCAAGAGCGCTGCTTCTACCGCGCTGACCCTTCTTGCCCGCGCCGAGCTGGAAGCGCTTTTCCTGGCAGCCACCAAGCGACCGGGCACCGCATGAGCGAGCAGGGCCAACCACTTTCGCCAGGACCGTACTCGACGCTGCCCCGGCGCGTCCTGATTGCTCTGGTGCGAGGCTACCGACTGCTGCTCAGCCCCTGGCTGGGCAACGCCTGCCGTTTCGAGCCGACCTGTTCCGTCTACGCAATCGCCGCGCTCGACCGCCACGGCGCGGCGGCCGGCACGGTGTTGGCGATCGGCCGCATTGCCCGTTGCCATCCGTGGTGCCCCGGCGGCCACGATCCCGTCCCGGCGCGGCCGCCGCAACCGTTTCGGGCCCTGCTCGAACGTTCGCGAGCGCGCCCCCCTTCTTCTTCTACCGGCGCCTCCGACGCTGCTTCCTCATGACCGATATCCGTCGCACCATTCTCTGGGTGGTGTTCTCTGCCTCGCTGTTCCTGATCTGGGACGCCTGGAACAAGCACAACGGCCAGCCTTCGTTCTTCAGCCCCACGCCGCGACCAGCTGCCGCCGGTCATGCGGCCGCGCCGGGCAGCGCGCCGAGCCTGGTGCCCGGCACCGGACCGCTCGCCGGCGTCCTGCCGACGAGCGCGACGCCCGCCGTGCCCGCGGCATCGGCCGCCCTGGCGACGACGACCGAAAAAGTGACCGTCGCGACCGACCTCGTCAAGGCGACGCTCGATGGCCGCGGCGGCGAGATCGATCGCATCGAGTTTCTCAAGCAGGTCGACCCGTTCGACCGCAAGCGCAACGAAGTCCTGTTCGACGAGACGCCGGAGCGGCTGTATGTGGCGCAGACCGGGCTCGTGCCTGCCGCGGGCGGCCCCGGACTCCCGAACCATCACACGCCGATGCAGTTGGCGCCAGGACCACGGACGCTGGAACCGGGCGCCGATTCGCTCGACGTGAAGTTCGAGTCGCCGTCGGTCGGCGGCGTCAAGCTGGTCAAGACCTATACCTTCCACCGCGGGACTTACGTCATCGACGTGAAGCACGAGGTCGTGAACGACTCGGCCGTCGCGGTCGATCCGCGCTTGTATTTCCAGCTGGTTCGCGACGGCAACGCGCCGCCCGGCGGCTCGAGCTTCTATTCGACCTTCACCGGTCCGGCCATCTACACCGACAGCGGCAAGTTCAAGAAGCTCGACTTCAAGACGATCGAAAAGCACGAGGCCGGCGACAAGCCCGAGCACGAGATCACCGCCGACAACGGCTGGATCGCGATGGTCCAGCACTACTTCGCCTCCGCCTGGCTGATCGACCCGCCGGCAGGCGGCGCCAGGCAGACGCGCGAGTACTTCACGGCCAAGGCCGACGTCGACAACCCTGCTACCGGCGCCAAGGCGCATGTCTACTCGATCGGCATGCTGGTTCCGCTCGGCTCGATCGCGCCGGGGCAGACCAAGACTTTCGTGGCCAAGCTGTTCGCCGGGCCGCAGGAAGAAGACAAGCTCTCGGTGTTGGCGCCTGGCCTCGAGCTGGTGAAGGACTACGGCATCTTCAAGATCCTGGCCGAGCCGCTGTTCTGGCTGATGACGCAGTTGCACAAGGTCCTCGGCAACTGGGG
>JBDTNU010000434.1:0-3842 GCA_039933535.1 Caldimonas sp.
CGCCTACAACGGCGACTACATCGCCGACATCGCCGCCGACTTCAAGACCGGCAAGGCCGTGAAGGCCGACGATCGCTCGTTCACCGCGTCGGGCCGCGTCGACGACCACGACGGCATCCGCGAATTCGCGGTCGCCTATCTGCGCCACGAGCAGGACCTGGACCTCGCCGCGTTCGGCGTGCGCTTCGACAACTACTACCTCGAATCGAGCCTCTATTCGAGCGGTCGGGTCGACGCGACGGTCGAGCGGCTGGTCGCCTCCGGCAAGACCTTCGAGGACGGCGGTGCGCTCTGGCTGCGCACCACCGACTTCGGCGACGACAAGGACCGCGTCATGCGCAAGTCCGATGGCACGTACACCTATTTCGTGCCCGACGTCGCCTATCACCTCGCCAAATTCGAGCGCGGCTTTCATCAGGCGATCAACATCCAGGGCACCGATCACCACGGCACGATCGCGCGCGTTCGTGCCGGTCTGCAGGCGGCTGGCATGGGCGTGCCCAAGGCCTATCCCGACTACGTGCTGAACACCATGGTGAGGGTCGAGCGCGGCGGCGAGGAAGTGAAGATCTCCAAGCGCGCCGGCGGTTACGTGACCTTGCGCGACCTGATCGACTGGACCAGCAGGGACGCGGTCCGCTTCTTCATGCTCGGCAGGAAGGCCGACACCGAATTCACCTTCGACGTCGACCTCGCCTTGAAGCAGAACGACGAGAACCCGGTCTTCTACGTCCAGTATGCGCATGCCCGCATCTGTTCCGTGATCGAGCAGTTCGCGGCCCAGGGCGGCGACGCGTCGCAGTTGGCTTCGGCCGACCTTGCGCGGCTCCAGGCGCCGAGCGAAACGGCGCTGCTGCGCAAGCTCGCCGACTATCCCGAATTGCTCACCGGCGCGGCGGCGAGCCTCGCGCCGCACGAGGTCGCGTTCTATCTGCGCGAGCTTGCCGCGGCGTTTCACAGCTATTACGGCGCCGAGCGCTTTCTCGTCGACGACACCGACCTGGCAAGCGCTCGCCTCGCCCTTCTCGCGGCGACGCGCCAGGTCATCCGCAACGCGCTTGCAGTGCTCGGCGTCAGCGCGCCCGAGCGAATGGACAGAGAACCGGAACCGGCATGAAATCACCATTCCCCCGCGGCCAGCGCGGCGGCTTTCTCATCGGCCTCGTCATCGGTCTGTTGATCGGCCTTGCCCTCGCGCTCGGCGTCGCCCTGTACGTGACGAAAGCACCCAACCCCTTCGTCAACAAGGTCCAGGCACGCCCGCCCGGACAAGACGCTGCGGAGATCGAACGCAACCGCAACTGGGATCCGAACAGCGCGCTCGCCGGCAAGAACCCAGCGCCGAACGCGGCATCCGGCGTCGCGCCAGGAGGAGGCGTGTTGCCTCCGAGCGCCGGCGCGGCACCGACGCTGTCGGCGCCGGCCGTGATCGACCCGGTGCTGCCGAACGCCGCCAGTGCGGCGCGGCCGCAGCGTCCCGCGTCTGGCGCGAGCGCGAGCACGGCCGCCAGCGCCGCGGGCAAGGCGCCGCAGGGCTTCTCCGCTGGCACCGACCCGTTCTGGTATTTCGTGCAGGCCGGCGCCTTCGCGCGCAGTGAAGACGCCGAGCAACAGCGCGCCAAGCTGGCGCTGCTCGGTGTCCAGAGCAAGCTCACCGAGCGCGAGCAAGGCGGACGGACGGTTTACCGCGTTCGCGTCGGTCCGTTCGAGAAGAAGGAAGACGCCGATACCGCCAAGGAAAAGCTCGGCGATTCAGGCGTCGACTCGGCCCTGGTCCGGGTCCAGAAATAGGCGCCCGGCAATGACACTCGCCCGACGTGACTTCTCGATCGCTCTCCTCGGCGCCGGCTTCGGCATCGCGGTCACGGCGCTTCCGGCGCAGGCACAGCCCAAGTGGCCGGCCGAAGGCGTCCACTACGCGCGTCTCGAACAGCCCGTGCCAGGCACCACGCCTGGAAAGATCGAGGTCGTCGAGTTCTTCTGGTACGAGTGCCCGCACTGCAGCGCCTTCGAGCCGGCGCTCGAAGCTTGGTCGAGGAAACTGAAGCCGGACACCGTGCTGCGCCGCGTGCCGGTCTGGTTCCAGGAAGTTCCGTTCGCCGCGCAGCAGCGGCTGTACTACACGATCGAAACCCTGGGCCTTGTCCCGACCCTGCATCGGCGCGTCTTCACCGCGATCCACGACGACCGCGCCCGGCTGCGCACGACCGAGGACATCGCCGCATTCGCGCTCAAGAACGGCGTCGATCCGATGAAGTTCATGTCGACCTACGGCTCGCCCGAGGTCACGGCGCTGACGCTGCAGGCGCGCCAGCTGGCAGACGCCTACAAGATCGACGCGGTGCCGGCGATGGGCGTGCAGGGTCGCTACTACACGAACGGCAATCTCGCCAATGCCGGACTCCCGGCCAAGGGCCCCGCGGTCGGAAACGAGCGCCTGCTGGGTGTCGTCGACGCGCTGATCGCCCGGGTTCGCAAACCGGGCTGAACGGCCCGCCGGGCACGAACCGGGCCAGCCGGCCGCGTCCGGCGTGACATCCGCCCGCCAGCGGGCCCGAATTTCGTGACGCCTCGCATAGAATGGCCTGCAAGTTTCATGCCGCCATGCGGAATCGCCCGTCCCTCCCGAATCGCCCGTGTCCCGCCGTTCCTTACGCCCCGCCGCCCTGCTCTTCCTTGCAGTCCTCGTCCTGACGGGAGCGCCTGCGTTCGCGGAGAAGGCGGATCGCTTCAAGGACCTGAACATCGAGGCCGACTTGCCCGGCAAGATCGACCTGCTCAATCAGTTCGTGGTCTTCAACGGCAACGTCGTCGTCACAAAGGGCACGATGATCATCCATGCCGCGCGCATCGAGGTGCGCGAGACGGCTGACGGATATCGCACGGCGGTCGCCTTCGGCACCTCCGCCCAGCACGCGACCTTCCGGCAGAAGCGCGACGCGCCCGACGAATTCATCGAAGGCGACGCAGAGCGAATCGAGTACGACCAGAAGTCGGACGTGATCCGGTTCGTCAACAACGCCACCGTGAGGCGTCTGCGTGGTGCGACCCAGGCCGACGAGATTGCCGGCAACCTCGTCACCTACGACAGCACGACCGAGGTCTTCAACGTCTCGGGCGGCGCGACGGCGACCGCCGCCAACCCCGGCGGCCGGGTCCGCGCCACGCTGGCGCCCAAGGAAGGCAGCGCTGCGGCGATGGAAGCGGCAAAGGCCGCCAGCGCGGTCTCGGCCGGCACCGCCTTGAAGCTCACGCCGGCGATCAAGGAGCCCGCCAAGTGACCACGGCCGCCGAGCCGGCCCTCGTCCATCGCCTGGAGGCGAAAGGTCTACGCAAGTCCTACGGCTCGCGCACAGTCGTCGACGACGTTCGCCTGGCGGTCAGGAACGGCGAGGTGGTCGGCCTGCTCGGGCCGAACGGCGCGGGCAAGACGACCAGCTTCTACATGATCGTCGGCCTGGTCCGCGCCGATGGCGGCGAGATCACGATCGAGGGCCGGCGCGTCGAGCGCATGCCGATCCACCAGCGCTCGCGGCTCGGTCTCTCGTACCTGCCGCAGGAGCCGTCGATCTTTCGCCGGCTCAACGTCGAGCAGAACATCCGCGCGGTGCTCGAGCTTCAGGTCGGCGCCGACGGCAAGGCGTTGAAGAAGGCCGTCATCGACGAGATGCTCGAGGGCCTGCTGCGCGACCTCTCGATCGAGAAGCTGCGGCTTTCGCCGGCGCCGGCGCTCTCGGGCGGCGAGCGGCGCCGCGTCGAGATCGCGCGCGCACTGGCAACGCAGCCGCGCTTCATCCTGCTCGACGAGCCCTTCGCCGGCATCGACCCGATCGCGGTGATCG
>JBDTNU010000435.1:0-3829 GCA_039933535.1 Caldimonas sp.
CCTTGAGCTTGCCGCCGTTGTTGAGGGTCAGCAGCCAGCTCTCGTAGTTGATGAAGGCGTTGAGCTTGGGCCCTTGCTGGGCGATGAACTGTTCGGCCAGGTAGGTCGAGTTGTCGCCGACCAGCTTGTAGCCCTTCAGGAAATTGGCAATCGCGCCGCGGTCGACGTCGGCGGCAGCCAGCGCATCGGCCTTGTCGCTCGCCGCGGCGACGACGCCCATCAACGCCATGAAGCCCTGGTTCGACGTTGCCGGATTCGAGAGCGCGTAGCCGAGCTTGCCTTCGGCGGCAGCCTTGGTGATCGTCTTCCAGGTCACCTTGTCGGCGACCGCGGGATCGTTCCAGCCGAGCTTCCGTGCCGCCGATTCGCTGACGCCCACCGTGATCGGCGACAGCATGATCTTTTCCTGCAGCTTGACGCGCGCCTGGCCCTGCGGATCGGAGAGCAGGTACTTGGCGTTGGCGAACCAGGCGGCGTCGGCCTTGGTCGCGCCCGAGAGCACGGCCTCGGTGCTTTCCATCGTGCCGCCGTAGCTGAAGCGCAGCTTCACGCCGGTCGCCTTCTCGACCATGCCTTCGAGCGCTTGCGCGTCGCGCAGGTCGGTCGTGGCGAGGACCGAGAAGACGCCTGTGTCGGGCGCGGCGGGCGGCTTGGGCGCAGGCTCGGGCTCGCTCTTGCCGCAGGCGGCGAGAACGAGGGCTGCGCCGGCGAGCAGGGCAAGCGCGCTCCGGCGCCCGAGGCCGCGCCAGCAGGGAGTCGTCGCGATCGTCATTTGCCCATCTCCTGCGTCACCACGTCGATCATTCCGGCCATCAGGTCGAAGGAGGGCGGGTCGATGACCTGCGTCACCCGCTCCTCGACGGCCAACCCGGTCGCCTTGACTGACTCCACGAAGAGCTTCGTGTCGGCGATGCGAAAGCCGTACTCGACGCCGATCTTCTGCAGCTCGGCGTTGTTGGCGAGCAGGTCGGCCAGCGCGCGCGAGCGTTCGTTGGTGGCGATGAAGACGAACTTGTTGACGATCGTCGGCTGCGGATACATCAGCACCATGTCGGCGGCGACGCCCTTCTTGGCCAGCGCGTAGGAGACGAGCTGGTACTCGTAGATGAAAGCCATCGGCGTCTTGCCGAGGCCGATCGCCACGTAATCGTCGAAGTTGCCGTTGACGTAGTTTTCCTGGTAGCCCTGGCGCTTGAACAACTCCGAGAGCTGACGAGCGAGCGTCTCGGCCGTGGCGCGGTCGGTGACGACGTCGCCGTTCTTCGCGTAGCTGGTCAGCGCCAGGTACATCGCCGCCGAGTTGCTGCGCCGCACGTCGGTGGTCGAGACGAGCACGCCGCGCGAGACGTCGTAGGCCTCGGCGCCCTTCAGGTCCTTCCAGCGCTTCTTGGCCAGCATCAGTTCGGTGAGCTTGCCGATGTCGACGCCGTAGGTGCGCTCGCCGAGCGGCTTGGCCATGCCGTTGGCGACCAGGATCTTGGCCACCGGCTGCCAGCTCGCGATCACCATCGGCGTGTGGAACGGTGACGACTGCGCGACCACGATCTTGGCCTTGCTCGCGGCGTCGACGATCTGGTTGGCAGCGACCACGCCAGAGGGAAACAGGAAATCCGGCATCGCGCCCGGCACGACCCGCGCAGCCATCTCGCGGCTGCCGATCCGCGTCACCGCGACCGGCAGGCGCTTCTCGACCAGGATCTTGCGCACCCGCGGATCGGCGAAGAAGGGCTCGACGTCGAGGGCGATCAGCCCGGTCAGCTCGACCGTCGATGCGGCCGCCGCTGCCTCGACCCGCTCGGCCTGTTCGGCCTTCTGGCCGCGCAGGGCGAAGAACAGCGCTGCTGCAAAGCCAACGAGCAGCAGCAAGGTCAACACCACTTTGCCCGGCTTGGCCATCGCTTTGCTCCTTCGGCGCGGACTTTAACCGGCGGCGCGGCATCATCCGCGAATGCCCAAGCCGCCGAACCTCGACGATCTGCGCCGATATGCGGTGGCGCGGACGCTCTTCAAGCCGACCACCCTCATGAGGGCGATAGAAAAGCTCGGCTTCGTCCAGGCCGACCCGATCCGCGCGCCGGCGCGCGCGCAGGACCTGACCCTCCGACATCGCGTCGTCGACTACCACGCCGGCGACCTCGAGCGTCGCTACGCGCGGCTGGCGGTCGACGAGGACGCGCTCGTCAACTACGGCTTCCTGCCGCGCAAGCACCTGGCCTTGCTGCATCCGCGCATTGCCGCGAGGAAGTGGACGCCGGCCACGAAGAAGAAGGCGGCCGAGGTTCTGGCCTTCATCCGCGAACACGGACCGACGCATCCGCGCATCGTCGACGCGCAGTTCGCGCACGGCCGCCGCATCAATGCCTGGGGCGGCTCGAGCAACGCGACGACGCATCTGCTCGACGGCATGCACTATCGCGGCCTCTTGCGCGTGAAGCGGCGCGAAGCCGGCACGCGCATCTACGAGGCGGTCGAGCATGTACCGGCGGACCCGAGCCCCGCCGCACGCGCAGCGCGCGCCACGGCGCTGCTCGAGCTCGTGCTGCGCAAGTACGCGCCGCTGCCCGCGTCGAGCTTCGTCTACCTGACACGACTGCTCGGCTACGGCGCGCCGCAGCTCGCGAAGGAGGCGCGTGCGGCGCTGGCCAGGTCACGCGAGCAATTGGCGAGCACCCGCATCGATCGCGTCGACTGGTACTGGCCCGCCGACGAGAACCCGCGCTCGTCGCGCTACCGGCCCGACGATCGCGTGCGCCTGCTCGCGCCCTTCGACCCGATCGTCTGGGACCGGCGCCGCTTCGAATTGCTATGGGGCTGGACCTACCGATTCGAGGCCTACACGCCGGCACCGAAGCGAACGCTCGGCTACTACGCGCTGCCGCTGCTCTGGGGCGACCGCGTCGTCGGCTGGGGCAATGCTTCGGTTCGCGACGGACGTCTGCTATTGCAGACGCACTTCGCCGACGACACGGTGCGTGATGCCGACTTCAAGCGCGAGCTGGTTGACGAGAAGGCGCGACTGAAGGAATTCCTCGGGCTCTGAGTGGCGGTGGCTCACGCGCGGGTTGGTGCGGGGGCGGGCCGTGGTGGTCACACCGAGCTGGTCACGTCAAAGCCGCCGGGGATCGGGAGGGCGCACTGCGGAACGGAAGTATTAGGAGGAGGGCCAAGCTTGCTTGGTCCTCGACGGGGGACATGGAGTGGAGCAGTGCGCTCTCCCGATCCCCTCGCGGAAACCGAACAAATCAGGCGTGACTGCCCGCCTGATGCAGCGCGCGCAACTCGTCGTCGTTCAGCCTCGGGCCATCGAGCGTGACGCGTTGTTCCTGCGTTTCGCCGCTGCGAAAGCGCGCCATAACCGGCTTCAGCTCTTCCTTGACGTGCGCGTCGCTGTAGCCGTTGAAGAGATGGCCGAGGAGGCCGCGCTTGAGATCGCTGGTCTTCATCGCCCAGTCGGCGATCGGCAACGTGAGGTTCATATTGCAATGCATCATGATGCCCATGTTGTGATGCGCGGCGTGGTGGCGGCGGATCGTGTTCACGAGCGGCAGGTTCCGGACGATCGAGTTCTCCGGCACGTGGCAGCAGAAGTGGAAAGTCTCGTAGACCATGTAGTGGCCGATCATGGTGATGAAGACCACGTAGCCGGCATTCGGGCCGAGGAACTGCGCGGTCAGCCAGCCGAGGCCGCCGCCCATCACCGCGAGCACGGCGAGCACCCGCCACGGAAAGAAGACGATCCGGAACTCCTTGACGGTGCCGATCGTCGGATCGCCGTCGGTGAAGTACTGGTGGTGCTGGCGGGTGTGCCGGTCGTAGATGGCGCGCAGGG
>JBDTNU010000436.1:0-3826 GCA_039933535.1 Caldimonas sp.
CTCGCCGATCCGGGCGCCCTGCTCGTCGCCGCGGCGCACGCCGCCAACATCCCGGTCGTGGCGCACGCCGGCGCGAGCTCGATCGCGCTGGCGCTGGCGGCGAGCGGACTCAACGGCCAGAGCTTCGCGTTCGTCGGATACATCCCGGTGCCTGCGGAAGCGCGCGCCGCGCGGATCCGTGCGCTCGAGACCACCTCGCGACGCGAAGGGCAGACGCAGTTGCTGATCGAAACGCCCTATCGCAATGTCGCTTTGCTCGAGGCGCTTCTCGCGCACCTGCAGCCGGCGACGTCCTTGTCGGTGAGCGTCGGCCTGACGCTGCCCGGCGCCTATACGCGCAGCGCCAGCGTCGCGCGGTGGCGGCAGCGCCCGACGCCGCTTCCCGCCGACATTCCGGCCGTGTTCGCCTTGCTCGCGCGCTGAAGTTCCGCCCTAGGACGTGGTCTCGGGGACCTTGGCACCGAACAGCGCAGCGACTCTCTTCTTCTGCTTGATGTTCGGCGAGAGGCCGCGCGCCGTCGGCGCGGCACGCTGTTCCCAGGCCGGCTCGGCCGTGGTTGCGCTCGCCTCGTAGGGCTTGTCGAAGAAGGGATCGCTCGGCGGCCGCGATACCTCGCGACCGGGGGTGCGTACCGAATACGGAGAAACGATGGCTTTCGGCGGCGGACGGAAATCCTCTTCATCGCGCGAACGTTCGCGCGGCGCACGACGCGCCGAAGCGTCGTCTTCGAGCTCGAGCGCCTCGATCTCGATCTTCTTCTTGATCAGCTTCTCGATGTCGTCGACCAGGCGCGTGTCGTCGCGCGCCACGAGCGTGATCGCCAGGCCCGAGGCGCCAGCGCGGCCGGTGCGGCCGATCCGGTGGACGTAGTCCTCGGCGTTGTACGGCACGTCGAAGTTGAAGACCGCCGGCAGGTCGACGATGTCGAGGCCGCGTGCCGCCACGTCGGTGGCGACCAGCACGTCGACCTCGCCGGCCTTGAAGGCCTCGAGCGCTTTCAGACGTTCGTCCTGCGACTTGTCGCCGTGCAGCGCGTTCGTGCGCAAGCCGTCGCGCTCGAACGAGCGCGCCAGACGCGCGCAGCCGAGCTTGGAGTTGACGAAAATCAGCGCCTGCGTGATCGATCGCTCCTTCAGGATCTTGAGGACCGCACGCCGTTTGTCATCGGTCGAGACGCTGTAGAAATGCTGCTCGACGTTGGTCGCGGTCGCGTTGGGGCGGGCCACCTCGACCATCAGCGGGTCTTGCAGATAGCTTTCGGCCAGGCGGCGGATCTCTGGCGAGAACGTCGCCGAGAAAAGAAGCGTCTGGCGCTGCTTCGGCAGATAGGAAAGGATGCGCTGAAGGTCGGGCAAAAAGCCGATGTCGAGCATGCGGTCGGCTTCGTCGAGCACCACGTACTCGACCTGGTTGAGCACGCAGTTCTTTGCCTCGATGTGGTCGAGCAGGCGCCCGGGGGTCGCCACCAGCACCTCGACACCGCCCTTGAGCTCGAGCGTCTGCGGCTTCATGTCGATGCCGCCGAAGACCACGGCCACGCGCAGCTTCGAGTGCGCCGCGTAGCCCTTGATATTGTCGGCCACCTGGTCGGCCAGCTCGCGCGTCGGCGCAATCACCAGGGCGCGGACCGGATGCCGCGCCGGCGACATGCTCGAGTTCTCGTG
The DNA here is from genome assembly GCA_039933535.1 of Caldimonas sp. Lineage (GTDB taxonomy): Bacteria > Pseudomonadota > Gammaproteobacteria > Burkholderiales > Burkholderiaceae_C > Schlegelella_A. Next base: position 1,666 of record JBDTNU010000436.1, read on the forward strand.
CGGCAGCATCTTGTGCAACAGCGGCAGCGAAAAGGCCGCGGTCTTGCCGGTGCCGGTTTGCGCCGCGCCCATGATGTCGCGGCCGGCCAGGACGAGCGGGATCGCCTTGGCCTGGATCGGCGTCATCGTCGTGTAGCCCTGATCGGCCACCGCGCGCTGCAACAGAGGCGAGAGACCGACCGCGGAGAACTTGAGGGATTCGTCGCCCGAGGGCGAGGTGGTCGAGGAATCGGAGTCGGATTGCGCCGGCAAATCGGCGCCAATGGAGTTTTCGGTCATGGTCCAATTATCGCGCCTGTGGCCGGACGCGGTTCTGAGCAGGGACAACCGCCGGTAGAATCCGGCGCGCTTTGGCCGTAGGTGCCCTTGCAGTGCGACACCCTGTCGCACCCACTTTGCGCCATTCCCCATGATTCTCGTCACCGGTGGGGCCGGCTTCATCGGCTCGAACTTCGTGCTCGACTGGCTCGCGCAGTCCGACGAGCCGGTGCTCAACCTCGACGCGCTGACCTACGCCGGCAACCGCGAGAACCTCGCCACGCTGTCCGAGGATGCGCGCCATCGTTTCGTTCGCGGCGACATCAAGGACCGCGATCTGCTCGATCGCCTCTTCGCGGAACATCGACCGCGCGCGGTCGTTCACTTCGCGGCCGAAAGCCACGTCGACCGCAGCATCTACGGCCCCGAGGCGTTCATCCACACCAACATCCAGGGCACCTTCACCTTGCTGGAAGCTGCCCGGGCGCACTGGGCGGGCCTTGCAGGTGCGGACCGTGAGGCGTTCCGGTTTCTCCACGTTTCGACCGACGAGGTCTACGGTTCGCTGCAGCCCGCCGACAACGCGTTCACCGAAGCGCATCCCTACGCGCCGAACAGCCCCTACTCCGCGAGCAAGGCCGCCAGCGACCACCTCGTTCGGGCCTGGCACCATACCTATGGCTTGCCGGTGCTGACCACGAACTGCAGCAACAACTACGGCCCCTTCCATTTCCCCGAAAAGCTGATCCCGCTGATGATCGTCAACGCGCTGGCAGGCAAACCCTTGCCGGTGTATGGCGACGGCCAACAGGTGCGCGACTGGCTGTACGTGAAGGATCACTGTGCGGCGATCCGCGAAGTGATGGCGCGGGGCGCGGTCGGCGAGACCTACAACATCGGCGGCTGGAACGAGAAGCCGAACCTCGAGATCGTCCACACGGTATGCAAGTTGCTCGATGAGCTGAAGCCACACGCCGAAGGCAGCTACGCACGCTTGGTGACGCACGTGGCCGACCGGCCTGGCCACGACCGGCGCTACGCGATCGACGCGCGCAAGATCGAGCGCGATCTCGGCTGGCGTCCGGCCGAGACCTTCGAGTCCGGCCTTCGCAAGACGATTCGCTGGTACCTCGATCACGGCGACTGGGTCGAGCGCGTGCAGAACGGCAGCTACCGCGAATGGCTCGCCACCAACTACGACGCCCGCTCCTCCGCCGCTGGCCGCGAGCCGATGGCGCGCGCGGAATGAAGATACTGCTGCTCGGCAAGAACGGCCAGGTCGGCTGGGAATTGCAGCGGGCCCTGGCGCCCATCGGCGAGCTGACGGCGCTCGACTTCGACTGCCCCGGGCGGCTGCGCGCCGATTTTCGCGATCCCGAATCGCTGGCCGCCACTGTTCGCGAGGTGCGACCCGACGTGATCGTCAATGCCGCCGCGCACACGGCCGTCGACAAGGCCGAGAGCGAGCCCGACCTGGCGCGGCGCCTCAATGCCGAGGCGCCCGCAGTGCTTGCCCGCGAAGCGGCGGCATGCAACGCGTGGCTGGTGCACTACAGCACCGACTACGTGTTCGACGGCAGCGGCAACACCGCGCGCGCCGAAGATTCGGCCACCGGCCCGCTCAACGTCTACGGGCGCACCAAGCTCGAAGGCGAGCAGGCGGTTCGCGCCAGCGGCTGCCCCCATCTCATCCTGCGCACGAGCTGGGTCTACGGCACACGCGGCGGCAATTTCGCCAAGACGATGTTGCGATTGGCCCAGGAGCGCGACCGGCTCACGGTGATCGACGACCAGATCGGCGCGCCGACCGGTGCCGAGCTGCTGGCCGACGTCACGGCGCACGTCATTCGCGCCGTCGCCGAATCACCTTCACTCGGTGGGACTTATCACCTGGTCGCTTCCG
>JBDTNU010000437.1:0-3825 GCA_039933535.1 Caldimonas sp.
GCGCTGATGCTCGAGGAGTCGCTGTTCCGCGGCACCAAGTGGGTCGTCTTCGAGCCCAACGACGAGCCGCTCTGGGCGCGCATCCGGCTCAACATCGGCGCCTACATGACCTCGTTGTTCCGGCAGGGCGCATTCCAGGGAACCACGCCGAAGGACGCGTTCTTCGTCAAGTGCGATGCCGAGACGACGACACAGGACGACCGCAACAAGGGCATCGTCAACATCGAGGTCGGCTTCGCGCCGCTGAAGCCGGCCGAGTTCGTCGTCATCTCGATCCAGCAGATCGCCGGCCAACTCTGATCCGAACCGACACCTCGAGGAGCAACTCATGGCGAATACCGGCTTCGTGGTCAACGCGCAGCGCGTCGACCCGTACAAGAACTTCAAGTTTCGTGTCCTCTGGGACGGCAAGGCCGTGCTCGGCATCTCGAAGTGCGGCGCGCTCAAGCGCACGACCGAGGTCGTCAAGCATCGCAGCGGCGGCGACAACAGCCACGACCACAAGTCGCCCGGCCGCAGCAGCTTCGAGGGCGTGAGCATGGAGCGTGGCGTCACCCACGACCTCGAGTTCGAGAAGTGGGCGAACAAGGTGCACAGCTACGAAGGCGACTCGGCGATGGATCTCGCCGGCTACAAGAAGGACCTGACGCTCGAGGTCATGAACGAGCGCGGCCAGGTCGCCTTGCGCTACTTCCTGTTTCGCTGCTGGGTCAGCGAGTTCACCGCGCTGCCCGACCTCGACGCCAACGCCAACGCGACCGCGATCCAGAGCCTGAAGCTGGAGCTCGAAGGCTGGACCCGCGACGTCGACACGACGGAGCCTTCGGAGGCCGCCTGATCCTTTCTGATTCACGCCGGGTCGCCTGATCATGCGTACCGCTGCGCGTGCCGCCGCGCCCCAGGCCTCGGGTCGCGACGCCTTCCTGGCCCGCGCGTTCGCGACCGATGCGGCCGACCTCGATGTCTCGATCGATCCGGCCCGGCCGGTCGCGTCGACGGACGCCTTGCTCACGGCATGCCTGCGGGATGGGTCCGGTCATCGGCCCGAAGTCGATACGGTCAGGCGCTGGACGGTGGCCAGCCGCCTCGACGCGCTGGCCGAGATCCGCGAAGCCAGCGGCGCGAGCACCGAGTGGGTCGCCTTCCACTGCGAGGCGCCGGGCTGCGCCGAGCGCTTCGAAGCCGAGCTCAACCTCGGAGCGTGCCGTGTCAAAGGCATGGTCGCGACGATCGAATTCGCGGTGGCCGGTGACACGATGCGCGCGCGGCTGCCCACTGGCGCCGACCAGGCGCGCTGGCAGCAGGAGCGGATGCCGCTGCACCTGGTCGCAGCGAGCCTGCTCGATTCGGGCGAGTCCGCGGATGCGGCCGTGATCGCGGCACTCGACGCGGCCCTGGCCGAGGCCGATCCGGCACGCGAGCTGCAGCTCGACCTGGTCTGCCCCGCTTGCGCCGCGCCGCAGCGGCGGGTCGTCAACCTGGAAGCGCAGCTGCTCGGCACGTTCGCGCGCGAGCAGCAGACCTTGCTGCGCCAGATCGTCCGGCTTGCGCGAGCCTTCCACTGGGCCGAAGCCGAGATCGTGCGCATGCCGGTGTGGCGTCGCGACTTCTACCTCGGCCGCCTCGACGCGGAAGGCCTCGACGAGGGCGCGCAGTGAGCTACCTCGCGACCCTCACCAGTCCTGTGGAAACGCCGAGCAGGCCGGTGGCGGAGCCAGCATCGGCGCCCCGGGCCGAGACGTTCGGCGAAGTGCATGACGAGGTCGTCGCTGCGCAGCCCGAGCCCGCACCAGAGGCGACGCCTGGCGCTCGCTCCGAGGAACGCGCGCCTTTCGTCGTGCAAGACATCGAGGTGCTCATGGAACCGGCGCCGGCGGTGGTCGAGTCGACTTCACGACAGCCGGCGCAGCAGGACCCCTTGCCGACGACAGTGGCGTGGGTCCGGCCCGCGATGCCGGCCGTCGCAAAGCGCCGTGCCGACCTCGCCGTGGGGCAAGCCGTGAAGCCGCCTAACGAAGTGACGTCGACGCGCGAGACGCCATTGCCAGGCGTTCGCAGCGCCATGGAGTCATCACCCGTCGCGCGTGCCAGATCCGGACCTGCGGTCTCGGAGCTGTCTTTGCTGCCTGAGTCGACCCCGCGCGCGCCTGACGTCGGTCCGGCTCGCAATGAGACGATGCCTGAACCCACGCCGGCTCTGCAGCGTTCGCGCGTGACGCCGTCCGTTCGTTCCGGCGAGCATGACGACAAGCCAGACGTGCGTGGTGCGCCCGCGCCGACCACGCGGCCTGCGGTCAACGTTCATATCGGCGCGATCACGCTCAACGTGAAGGCGCCGGCCACGGCCGCGCGCGCCGCAACGCCGGTCACCGCGCCGGTCGCACCGCTGTCGCCCGCGGCAGTGCCCCCACGTCCGCGCGAAGGCCTCGGCTTCTCCGCGAGCCGCCACTACCTGCGCTGGAACTGACGTGGCAACGCCCAGCAGCGAGGCGATCGGCGCGACCAGCGAGCTGCTGCGCACGCGGCTTTCGTCGGCACTGAACAACCTGCCGGTGTCCGTGAGCCGACCCGAGGCCGCGAGCGGCGGCCAGCGCTCGCTCAACCTGTTCCTGTACGGCGTTGCCATCGATCCGCACCTGCGCAACGAGCCGCTCGACCGCGGCCAGATGCCGCCGCTCTGGCTTTCGCTTCATTACCTGATGACCGCGTTCGACGACGGCGGCGACAGCGACACGAGTGGCGCACACCGCTTGCTCGGCCAGGGCATGACGGCCCTGCAGGGGCTGAACTACATGCAGGCGCCTGCCGTCAACCTGGCCCTGTCCAAGAACCCCGAGCCGCTCAAGCTGAGCTTCGACGATGCCAATGTCGAACTGCTCTCCAAGCTGATGCAGGGCAGCGACGAAAAGTACCGCGTCTCGATCGCGTTGCAGGTGCGGCCGGTGATGCTCGAGCTCGACTCCGCGCCGGCCTATGCGCCGCTGGTCAAGACGATCGGACCGCCGGCCAGCCCCGGCATCGTCGTCCTGCCGAGCCTGGGCGCGGTGCTCGAGTCGATCGAGCCGGCGCGATTCGTCGCCGGCACCACCGTGACCTTGCAAGGCACCGATTTCGCCGGCTACGACCAGGCGATCCTCGGCAGCACGGTGCTTCCGCTCGTGCCCGGACCAGAGGGCGAGGCGAGCTTCGTCGTTCCGGCAGCGGCGGCGATCGCCGCGAATGGCTATGGCCTGTGCATCTCGCGCACGCTGCCGAGCGGCCGCGCGATTACCAGCAACGCGCTGCTCGCCGAGCTGATGCCCATCGTCACCGGTGCTGTCCTTAACGGCCCGCTGACGATCCTGCCGCCGCCGGGGCCGAACGCCTTGCGTCATGGCAGCTTCAGTGTCACCGGCACCCAACTCGGCGGCAGCGGCGCCTCGGTGTTCGCAACGCTGTTCGGCAATGGCGTCGCCAACGGCCTGTTCTCGGCGGAGCCGACGTCGACCATGACGCAACTCGACTTCATCGTGCCGGCCGCGGCCGCGCTGCCGCCGGGCAACTACGCGGTGGTGGTGCGCGTCAACGGCCAGCAGGCGATCGATTCGCCGACGCTGGCCTGGGTTTGACCGTCATGAAGAAGACCGACGCGCGGGCCTTGCTCAATCCCGCTCTGCTCGTCGCCGATGCCCAGGTCGCGGGTTGGTTGGCGCAGGTCACCTTGCGCATGCGCAGGGAGGTCGCGTGGCTTCGCCACGAGCGCGGTTCGGTGAACGGCGATGCGGTGTCGCCTGCCGATCCGGCGCAGGACAGCCTCGACCTGCTGCGCCATCACGACGCCAGGCA
>JBDTNU010000438.1:0-3817 GCA_039933535.1 Caldimonas sp.
GGCATGGCCATCATGGGCTTCGGCGGCGGCGCGATGATCGGCTCGCCGCTGGCGGCCGATCTCATCAAGAAGTTCGCCACGACGACCGACGTCGGCGTGATGCAGACCTTCATCGTGATGGGCCTGGTCTATTTCGTCTTCATGCTCGGCGGCGCATTCGGCTATCGCATTCCAGCGACCGGCTGGAAGCCCACGGGCTGGACGGCGCCCGCCGCGATCGCCAGGAACGCCATGATCACGCAGCACCATGTGCACGTGAAGCGCGTCTGGGGCATCCCGCAGTTCTGGCTCGTCTGGATGGTGCTGACGATGAACGTCAGCGCTGGCATCGGCGTGATCGGCATGGCCAGCCCGATGCTGCAGGAAGTATTCGGCGGCAACCTGATCGGCGTGCCGAAGCATTTCAGCGAGCTCGACAAGGCGCAGCTCACGGCGATCGCCGGCGTCGCTGCAGGTTTCGCGGCGCTCCTCAGCCTCTTCAATATCGGTGGCCGATTCTTCTGGGCGAGCCTGTCGGACAAGCTCGGCCGCAAGACCACCTACGTCGTCTTCTTCGTCCTCGGTGGCCTGCTCTACGCCAGCGTTCCCGGCAGCGCCGCTGCCGGCAGCAAGCTGCTTTTCGTGGCCGCCTTCTGCATCATCCTCAGCATGTACGGCGGCGCCTTCGCGACTGTGCCTGCCTACCTGGCTGACCTGTTCGGCACGCAGATGGTGGGCGCCATTCACGGGCGCCTCCTCACCGCGTGGGCGACTGCCGGCATCCTCGGGCCGGTCGTCGTCAACTACATGCGCGAGTACCAGCTGGGCCTGGGCATCCCGCGCGAGCAGGTCTACAACCAGACCATGTTCATCCTCGTTGGCATGCTCGTCGTGGGATTGATCTGCAACCTGCTCGTCAAGCCGGTCGACCCGAAGTTCTTCATGACGGAGGCTGAGCTCGCCGAAGAAAAGCGCCTGGCGCACGAGCGCGCGGCGGCAGCCGAGGCGGGCACGGCACGCGTCGCCACCGGCGGGCCGACGAGCTCGCTCACCGTCGTCGTCGCCTGGGCGGTGGTCGGCATTCCACTCGCCTGGGGCGTCTATCGGACGCTGCTGAGCGCGGCCAAGTTCTTCCAGTGAGCCAGGAGGCCACGCTCGCCGCCGTTCGCGATGTGATCGCCGAACGGGCAAGTCTGGCCGGCCCGCTCCTGCCCATCCTGCACGGCGTGCAGCAAGCGCTCGGCCACGTGCCGCGCGAGGCGCTGCCCGAGATCGCGGCGGCGCTCAACCTGTCGCGCGCCGAGGTGCACGGCGTCGTCAGCTACTACCACCACTTTCGCGAAGCGCCTGCCGGTCGTTGCGCGGTGCAGGTCTGCCGCGCCGAGTCGTGCCAGGCGATGGGTGCCGATGCGCTGCTCGCCCACGCGCGCCAAAGCCTCGGTTGCAGCGAGGCGAAGCCGACCTCGGTCGACGGCGCCTTCACGGTCGAGCCGGTCTACTGCCTGGGCCTGTGCGCTTCGTCACCGACGGCGTTGATCGGCAAGCGCCTGCATGCGCGGCTGACGCCGGCACGCTTCGACGCCGCGATCGCCGCATCGACGCGCGACGGGGTCGCGGCACGGAGCGTGGAGCGACCGTGAAGATCTGCATCCCGCGCGACAGCGCCGCGCTTGCCGTGGGGACCGATGAAGTGGCCGCCGAGCTCGCGGCGCAATGCGCGGTCCGCGGCCTCGCGGTCGAGATCGTGCGCACCAGCTCGCGCGGCCTGTTCTGGCTCGAGCCGCTGGTCGAGGTCGAGACCGCGCAAGGCCGCGTCGGCTACGGGCCGGTCGGCGTCGACGATGTCGCCTCCTTGCTCGACGCAGGACTCGCGCAGGGCGGCCCGCATGCGCTCGGCGTCGGCCGCGTCGAAGACATCGCGTATCTCGCGAAGCAGCAGCGTCTTACCTTCGCGCGCGCCGGCATCACCGAGCCGCTCTCGCTCGCAGACTACGAAGCGCACGGCGGCTGGGCCGGCTTGCGTGCCGCCGTGGCGATGCTGCCGGCATCGATCTGGCAGCAGGTGCTCGACTCGGGCTTGCGCGGCCGCGGCGGCGCGGCCTTTCCGGCGGGCATCAAGTGGCGAACCGTCGCGCTCGCCGAAGCAGCGCAAAAGTACGTGGTCTGCAACGCCGACGAAGGCGACTCCGGCACGTTCGCCGATCGCATGGTGCTCGAAGGCGACCCTTACCTGCTGATCGAAGGCATGGCGATCGCGGCGATCGCGAGCGGCGCGACGCGCGGCTTCGTCTACATCCGCTCCGAATACGAGATCGCGGTCGAGGTCTTCGACGAAGCGATCCGGCGGGCGCGGGCTGCGGGCTTCCTCGGCGCCGACGTGCTCGGTTCCGGGCGAGCCTTCGAGCTCGAGGCGCGCATGGGTGCGGGCTCCTACGTCTGTGGCGAAGAGACGGCGATGCTCGAGAGCCTGGAAGGCCGGCGCGGCATCGTCCGCGCCAAGCCCCCGGTGCCGGCGCTGTCGGGCCTGTTCGGCAAGCCGACGGTCATCAACAACGTGCTCACCTTCGCTGCCGTTCCCGACATCGTCACGAAGGGCGCGTCGTTCTACAAGCAGATCGGCCACGGCCGATCGACCGGCACGCTGCCGTTCCAGCTGGCCGGCAACATCAGGCACGGCGGGCTGGTCGAGCTGGCATTCGGCGTCACCCTGCGCGAGCTGCTGTTCGACTACGGCGGCGGCAGCGCCACCGGCCGGCCGATCAAGGCGGTGCAGGTGGGCGGCCCGCTCGGCACTTACCTGCCCGAGTCGCAGTGGGACATCCCGCTCGACTACGAGGCCTATGCGGCGATCGGTGCGGTCGTCGGCCACGGCGGCCTGGTCGTGCACGACGACACCGCAGACCTCGCGAAGCTCGCGCGCTACGCGATGGAGTTCTGCGCCATCGAATCCTGCGGCAAGTGCACGCCCTGCCGGATCGGCTCGACGCGCGGCGTCGAGGTCATCGATCGCATCGTCGGCAATGCCTCGACCGGCGTGGCCGCACCCGCGCCGCACGCAAGACTGCAGCAAGTGACGCTCTTGCGTGACCTTTGCGACACCATGGTTCATGGCAGCCTCTGTGCGATGGGCGGCATGACGCCCTATCCTGTGCTGTCGGCCCTGAACCATTTCCCCGCCGACTTCGGCCTGCAGGCCAGCGACCGCGCTGCCGCCTGAGGAGATCCTCATGATGAACAGCATCGACATAGACCACGGAACGCCGCGCCGCGAGTCCGACCGCGAGATCACGCTCGAGATCGACGGCGCGCCGGTCACGGTGGCCGCAGGCACGTCGGTGATGCGCGCCGCGGTTGAGGCCGGCGTCAAGGTGCCCAAGCTCTGCGCCACCGACAGCCTCGAGGCCTTTGGCTCGTGTCGCCTGTGCCTGGTCGAGATCGAGGGCAAGAAGGGCTATCCGGCCTCGTGCACCACGCCGGTCGAGCCCGGCATGAAGGTCAAGACGCAGAGCCCGAAGCTGCAGGAGCTGCGCAAAGGCGTGATGGAGCTCTACATCTCCGACCATCCGCTCGACTGCCTGACCTGCCCGGCCAACGGCGACTGCGAGCTGCAGGACATGGCCGGCGTGGTGGGATTGCGCAACGTGCGCTACGGCGTCGGCGATCAATACGGCGGCGCCCATCACCTGAACGCGAAGAAGGACGAATCGAACCCGTACTTCACCTTCGATGCCTCGAAGTGCATCGTCTGCTCGCGCTGCGTCCGCGCCTGCGAGGAAACGCAGGGCACGTTCGCGCTGACGATCGGCGGCCGCGGCTTCGAGTCGCATGTCTCGGCCGG
>JBDTNU010000439.1:0-3812 GCA_039933535.1 Caldimonas sp.
CGTCGGAACGACGCTCCAGGGCGTGAATGTCTTCTATGTCCCGGCGCCGGGCTTCTCGGGTGACGACGCTTTCTCGCTCGACGTTCGCTATTCGAAGCGGAGGATCGTGCGCGCCGAAGTGTCGGTGACGGTGCGCTGAGACGCTTCTACACGCCGAGCTGCCTGGCCGCCAGCTCTTTCATGATCTCTTCGGCGCCGCCGCCGATCATCATCACCTTGACCTCGCGGTAGATGCGCTCGCTCTTCGTGCCGCGCATGTAGCCCATGGCGCCCTGGATCTGCACCGCCTGGTCGGCGCAGAACTGCATCGTCTGCGTGGCGTGGTTCTTGAGCAGGCAAAGCTCGGCCACCCATTCGGCGTCGACGCTGCCGGCATCATGGCGATCGACCAGCACGGCGAGCCAGGCTTTCGTGCTGGAAATCCGCATCCGCATGTCCATCAGCTTGTGACGGATCGCCTGGTGCTCGACCAGCGCCATGCCGAAGGTCTTGCGCTCGCGCGCCCAGGCCAGCGCTTCGTCGAAGCAGACCTGCGCGAAGGCCGCGGCGCCCCCCGACATCAGCAGCCGCTCGCCGTTGAAGTTTTCCATGATGGCGCGAAAGCCGGTGTTCTCTTCGCCGATCAGGTGATCCGATGGAACCCGGCAACTCGCGAAGCGCAGCTGGGCGGTGTCGCTGCACCACCAGCCCATCTTGGCCAGCGGCGTGCGCTCGAGGCCGGGCGCATCGCCCGGTACGGCGATCAGGGAGATGCCTGCCGCGCCTTTGGCGCCGGTGCGCACGGCGAGCGTGATCCAGTCGGCCCGAACGCCCGAGGTGATGAAGGCCTTCTCGCCATCGATCACCCATTGCTCGCCGTCGCGGCGTGCCGTGCAGGCGAGGCGCGCGACGTCGGAGCCGCCGCCCGGCTCCGTGATGGCGAGCGCGGCGATCTTCTCGCCGGCCAGCACGGCCGGGACGATGCGGCGCTTGAGCGCCTCGCTGCCGTTCGCGATGATCGGCGGCAAGGCGATCGAGTGGGAGAACAGGCTTGCCATCAGGCCGCCGCTGCCGGCCCGGGCGATCTCTTCAGTCGCGATCATCCGGACCCGCATCGCGGCTGGCGTGCCGCCGTATTCCTCCGGATAGCCGATGCCGATCAGTCCGGCGCCAGCGGCCTTGCCGTACAGCTCGCGTGGAAAGCTCTCGGCCTCGTCCCAAGCGTTGACGTTCGGCACGATCTCGCGATCGACGAAGCGTCGAACACTGTCGCGAAAGGCGATCAGCTCACCGGCGTCGACGCTGGTCGGGCTCGCGTTCACGGATGCATCTCGACAAGGCATTGGCGCGCCGCGACCTGGTCACCCTGCCTGGCGTGCAGCGCAGCCACGGTGCCGGCGCGCGGTGCGCGGACCTGATGCTCCATCTTCATCGCTTCTATCACCACGAGCAGCGCGCCGGCCTCTACGGCGTGGCCAGGCTCGACCAACACTTGCGTGACCCTTCCGTGCATCGGCGCGAGCAGGGCGCCCGATGCTTTTGCCCCGTCGCTCGTGCGGCCGTGCAGTCGCGCATCGACGACGGCGATCTCGGCGCCCTCGGCCAGCCACCAGCTCGCGTCGCCGGTGCGCGCGAAGGTCGCGCGCACCGGGCGGCCATCGATCTCGGCATCGATCTCGCCACCCGTCTCGCTGCCGCGGCGCTCGTGCAGGCCGGCGATGCGATGCTCGCTGCCGGGACCCCGGGCGACGAGCTCGTTGCGTGTTCCGCTCAGTTGCCAGGCTCGCGTCGCGCCGCCGAGCGAAAGCGGCACGTCGCAGGCGACGACCGGCGAGGAAGACCAGCCTAGCCAGAGCGCCGGCAGGTGGTCGCGCGACACCAGGGCCAGCGTTGCGGCGGCGAGCGCTTCGAGCCAGGCCGGAGCGAGGCTCGCCCGCGCCGCATCGTCGGGGAAGTGCAAGGCGAGGAAATCGGTCGTCGCATCTCCCGCCGCAAACGACCGATGGCGCAACGCGCGTGCCAGGAATGCGCGGTTGGTCGTGACGCCGAGGCAGACGGTGCGGTCGAGCGCTTCGGCGAGCTGCGCGATGGCGCCCGCGCGCGTCGCTGCGTGGGCGATCAGCTTGCCGAGCATCGAGTCGTAGAACGGGCTGACGTCGACGCCGGCGGCAAGCGCGTGATCCGCGCGCACCACCGGCGGCGCCGACCAGCGCGCGATCCGGCCCGACTGCGGCAGATAGCCATGGCCGGGGTCTTCGGCGCACAGGCGAGCCTCGATCGCATGGCCGCCCGCTTCGTAGCGCGCGAGCGCTTCGCCTTGCGAAATCGGCAACGGTTCACCGGCTGCAACGCGCAACTGCCATTCGACGAGGTCCGCTTCGATGAGTGCCTCGGTCACCGCGTGCTCGACTTGCAGCCGCGTGTTCATCTCGATGAACCAGAAGGCACCGTCGCCGTCGAGCAGGAATTCGACCGTGCCGGCACCGCGGTAGCCCACGGCGCGCGCGACCGCGACGGCCGCCTCGCCCATCCTCCGACGCAGCGCCGGCGAGACGGCGGGCGAGGGCGCTTCCTCGATGATCTTCTGGTGCCGGCGCTGGACCGAGCAGTCGCGCTCGCCGAGGTGGATGACGCTGCCTTGCACGTCGGCAAAGACCTGGATCTCGACGTGGCGCGCGCCGGTGACGGCACGTTCGAGCAGGAGGCGGGCGTCGCCGAACGCCGCGCTGGCCTCGGCTCCGGCCGATGCAAGCGCGGTGTCGAGGTCGGCTTCTCGCGTCACGAGACGCATGCCGCGACCACCGCCGCCGGCCGCTGCCTTCACCATCACGGGGAAACCGATCCGCACCGCTTCACGTTGCAGCGTCGGACGGTCCTGCGCCGTTCCGTCGTAGCCGGGCAATACGGGCACGCCGGCCGCGGCCATGCGCTGGCGCGCTTCGGACTTGTCGGCCATCGCACGCATGGCTGCGGCCGGCGGGCCGATCCAGACCAGGCCCGCGGCCTCGACCGCTTCGGCGAAGGCAGGGTTTTCGCTTAGGAATCCATAGCCGGGATGAACGGCTGCCGCGCCCGAGGCGAGCGCTGCCGCGACGATGGTCTCGCCGCGCAGATACGAATCGGCCGCCCGCTCGCCGCCGATGGCAACGACACGGTCGCAGGCGCGCGTGTGCGGCGCGTGCCGATCGACATCGGAAGCGATCGCGATCGTCTCGATGCCGAGCCTGCGCGCCGTGCGCGCGATGCGCACCGCGATCTCGCCGCGGTTGGCGATCAGGATCGAACGAAACATCAACGCGCCGGCAGCGTGTGCATGTACTTGGCGATGATGCCGAGCATCACCTCGTCGGCGCCGCCGGCGATCGAGCCGAGCCGGCCGTCGCGGTAGTGGCGCGAGATCGGGTTGTCCCAGGTGTAGCCCATGCCGCCCCAGTACTGCATGCAGGCGTCGGGCACGAGGCGGCCGAGCCGGCAGGCCTTGAGCTTGGCCATCGACGCCCACTCGGTGACGTCCTCGCCGGCGACGTACTTCTCGGTCGCCATGTAGACCAGGCCGCGCAGCGACTCGACCTCGGTCTTCAGCTCGGCGAGCTTGTAGTGCACGACCTGGTGGTCGAGCACGCTCTTGCCGAAGATCTGGCGCTCGCGCGCGTAGTCAGCGGTGAGCTGAATGCAGTTGAGCAGGCTCTGGATCGCGCGCGCCGCGGCCCACAGCCGCTCTTCCTGGAACTGCATCATCTGGTAGGTGAAGCCCATGCCTTCCTCGCCGACGCGGTTCGTCTGCGGCACGCGCACGTCGTCGAAGTGGATCAGGCCGGTGTCGCTCGACATCA
>JBDTNU010000440.1:0-3812 GCA_039933535.1 Caldimonas sp.
CACGAGGCCGATCAGCACCGAGTGCAGCACGGTCTGCTCGAAGTCCGACACCAGCACGCCGAAGCTGACGTACAGCGCGTGGGCGACGAGGGTCGGCGCGGGCAAGAGCACCTGCGGCACGTCGAAAGCCTGGACCAGGATCTGCCAGAACGCCAGCACCCAGAGGCCGAAAAGCAAGGGCGTGCCGAAGCGGCCTACGGCGCTCTGCTCATCGAGCATCGCCAGCCAGCGCACGCTGAAGACGGCGACGACGAGAAGGAGCGCGAGGCCGGCGAAAAGCAAGGTGTCGCTCATCGCCTTCCACCGGGCGTGACGAGACGCTCCGCCAGTGCGACGCAGCCCGTGAGCACGAGTCCGAGCAAGGCCGACATCACCAGCGCCGACCAGATCTGCACCGTGTTGCCGTAATACGAACCGGTGAGCAGGCGCGCGCCGAGACCGGCCTGCGCGCCGGTCGGCAGCTCGCCGACGATCGCGCCGACCAGCCCCGCCGCGATGCCGACGCGCAGCGAAGGAAACAGGAACGGCAGTGACGCCGGCACACGCAGCTTCCAGAAGGTATCGCGAGCCGACGCGGCGTAGGTGTGCAGCAGCTCGAGCTCCATCACGCCCGGCGAGCGCAGGCCTTTCACGAGCGCGACCGCGACCGGGAAGAAGCACAGGTACATCGAGATCACCGCCTTGGGAAACACGCCCGTCATGCCCATGCTGCCGAGGATGACGATCACGATCGGCGCGATCGCCAGCACCGGCACCGTCTGCGATGCGATCACCCACGGAAAGAGGCTGCGCTCGAGCGTGCGCGAGTGAACGATGAGCACGGCGAGCACGGCCCCCAGGGCCGTGCCCATGACGAAGCCGAGCAGCGTCGCCGAGCTCGTGACGCCGGCGTGATAGAGCAGGTTGCGCGGCGAGTCGAGCGGCCAGCCGAAGACCTCATCGAAGAAGTCGACGGCGATCTGATGCGGCGCCGGCAGCACCGGCCGGTCCATCGAGAGCGTGAGGCGGATCAGGTCGAGGGCACCCCAGCCGGGCTGCGACGAAAGCGTGCGTTCGATCACCTGCGCGGCATTGAGGCCGACCGCCGCCGCATACCAGACGACCAGCACGACCGCGAGAACCGCGAGCGCCGGCCCGACGCGAAACCACGCGTTACCGAGCCGGCCTCTTGCCACCTCAGTGACCGCCATGGCCTTCCTGCAAGGCGACGCGCACGCGATGCGCGATCGCCGTGAATTCGGGCGTGTCGCGGATGTCGAGCGTTCGATCGCTCGGCAAGCCCGATTCGATCACCTCGACGATGCGCCCAGGCCGCGGCGACATCACGACGATGCGCGACGAGAGGAATACCGCTTCGGGAATCGAATGCGTGACGAACACGACGGTCCGCTTCTCGCGCTCCCAGAGCCGCAGCAACTGTTCGTTGAGGCGGTCACGCGTGATCTCGTCGAGTGCGCCGAAAGGCTCGTCCATCATCAGGAGCTTCGGCTCGAAGCCGAGCGCGCGCGCGATCGAGACGCGCTGCTGCATGCCGCCCGACAACTGCCACGGATATTTGCCTTCGAAGCCGGTGAGGCCGACGCGCTCGAGATGCTCGAGGGCGACGCTCCTGGCCCTCGCCTTGTCGAGTCCGTGGATCTCGAGCGGCAGGCAGACGTTGGCAAGCACGGTGCGCCATGGAAAGAGCGCCGGCGCCTGGAATACATAGCCATAGGCTCGCGCCAACCTGGCGTCGCGCGCCGCAAGTCCGTTCACGTGCACGCTGCCCGACGAGACCTGTTCGAGGTCGGCGATGACGCGCAGCAGCGTCGTCTTGCCGCAACCCGAAGGGCCGATCAACGAAACGAACTCGCCTTCCTGGATCGTCAGGCTGACATCGGCCAGCGCCGTGACGGTGTGCTCCCTGGCGGGATAGACGACCGAGACGCCCTTGACTTCGACGGTGGCGGGAACAGCAGGTGCGGACAAGGCTTCAGGCATTCACACGCGCCGGGTTGTTCGGATGCGTGGTCCAGTTGGCGTAGGCGCCCTCCACCATGCGGCCGGTGCGTGCGTCGATCTCTCCCGGCTTCAACGCGAACATCGTGATGCAGTCCGGCACCGGACAGACCGACACGCACAGATTGCAGCCGACGCACTCGGCGTCGACGACCTCGAAGTGGCGCTTGCCGTTGCTGGTCGCCGTGATCGCCTGGTGAGAGGTGTCTTCGCAGACGACGTGGCAACGCCCGCACTGGATGCACAGGTCCTGGTCGATGCGCGCCTTCTCGATGCGATTGAGGTCGAGCGCGTTCCAGTCGACGATGGATGCCACGGCCCGGCCGCGAAAGGCCTCGATGTTCACGAAGCCCTTGTCGTCCATGTATTCCGAAAGGCCGCTGCACAGGTCCTCGATGATCTTGAAGCCGTAGGTCATCGCCGCGGTGCAGACCTGCACGTTGCCTGCCCCCAGCGCAATGAACTCGGCCGCGTCGCGCCAGGTCTCGATGCCGCCGATGCCGGAAATGGGCAAGCCCGCCGTCGCCGGCGCGCGCGCGATCTCGGCCACCATCGCGAGCGAGATCGGCTTGACCGCCGGCCCGCAATACCCGCCATGCGAGCCAGTGGCGCCCGTGTGCGGATAGATCAGCAGCGCCTCGAGATCCACGCCCATCACCGAGTTGACGGTGTTGATCAGCGACACCGCATCGGCGCCGCCGCGATGCGCGGCCAGCGCGGGCGGCTTGATGTCGGCGACGTTGGGCGTGAGCTTGACGATCACCGGCAGCCGCGTGTACTCCTTGCACCAGCGCGTGACCATCTCGATGTACTCGGGCACCTGCCCCACCGCAGAGCCCATGCCGCGCTCGCTCATGCCGTGCGGGCAGCCGAAGTTCAGCTCGACGCCGTCGCAGCCGGTGTCTTCGACCATCGGCAGGATCGCCTTCCAGGCGCTTTCTTCGCACGGCACCATGATCGAGACGACGACGGCCCGATCCGGCCAGTTGCGCTTGACGCGCGCGATCTCGGCCAGGTTGGTCTCGAGCGGCCGGTCGGTGATCAGCTCGATGTTGTTGAAGCCGATCAGGCGCCGGTCCTGCGAGTACAGCGCCGCATAGCGCGGCCCGTTCACGTTGACGATGGGTGGTCCGGCTTCGCCCAGCGTCTTCCAGACGACGCCGCCCCAGCCTGCCTCGAAGGCGCGGACGACGTTGTATTCCTTGTCGGTGGGCGGCGCCGAGGCGAGCCAGAACGGGTTCGGGCTCTTGATGCCGGCGAAGGTGGTGCTCAGGTCGGCCATGTCGGATCCCGGTGAATCGATTGCGCTCGCGAACACATCACGCGGCCGCGCGACGGACCCGCGCGAAGGGCTTGCCCTGGCGCGCGATGCCGAGCGCGCGATCGATCGAATGCGCGGCGATCTTGCCGTGCTCGACCGCCTCGACGGTCAGGTCCTGGCCACCGTGGGTGCAGTCGCCGCCGGCCCACACCTTGGACAGCGACGTGCGGCCTTCCGCATCGACCGCGATCCGGCCGCCGCGCAGCGCGAGCGCCGTCAGCGCGGGGTCGGCGAGCACGAGCACCTGGCCGATCGCCTTGAGCACCGTGTCGGCGGCGATGCTCCAGTGCTTGCCGGTCGATTCGAGCTTGCCGCCGACCTCCTGCACGCTGGCGAAGGTGGCGCCCTCGACATGGCCGCTCGCGGCATCGAGCGACTTCAGCACGCTCCAGGTGCGGATCGTCACGCCGTTCAGCTGTGCCCACTCGCGCTCGTAGGTCGAAGCCGGCATGCGCTCATGGTCGCGCCGATAGACGATGGTCACCTCGTCGGC
>JBDTNU010000441.1:0-3801 GCA_039933535.1 Caldimonas sp.
GCATGACGGCCGAAGTCCGTGCCGGCAAGGTCAGCGACGACGGCAGCGGCCCGCGCGCCAGGGCCGACGGGATCACGTTCGGGCCGGCGGTGGTCGGCCCGGTGTCGGCCGTCGATGGCGCGGCCAGGTCGCTGGTCGTGCTCGGGCAGACGGTGCTCGTGCTCGATACCACGGTGCTCGACAGCCGGCTCACCGGCGGCTTCACGGGCATCACTGTCGGCATGCTGATGGAGGTCCACGGCACGCTCGACGCAAGCACGGGCGTCGTCACCGCGACGCGTCTCGAGCCGGCCGCGGCAGCGTCCGGCTTCAGGCTGCGCGGCATCGTGGCTGGCCTCGACACCGCGGCCAAGACCTTCCGCATCGGCGGCGCGCTGATCTCCTTTGCCGATGTCACCGTGGTCCCGGCCGATCTCGCGAACGGCCTCCTCCTCAGGGTTCGCGTGCAGCCCGCGCAGGTCGGCAGCGCCTGGGTGGCGACGCGGCTGGGTGATGCCCGCCCCCACGTCGAAGACGCCGACGAAGCGCACCTCAAAGGCTCGATCACGGCCTTCACGTCGACCGCCGCATTCAGCGTCAACGGCATCCCGGTCGACGCTTCCGCGGCGGTCTTTTCGGGCGGCACCGCGGGCATCGTGCTCGGCGCGCAGGTCGAGGTGAAAGGCGCGTCCCTGAACGGCACGGTGATCGCCACGCGGGTCTCGGTGGAGACGCACGAGGCTCGCCGAGCCGAAGGCTTCGAGCTGCACGGCACGGTCAGCGCCCTCGACACGACCGCCAAGACCTTCGTGCTGCGCAGCGTCACGGTCAACTACGGCGCCGCCGGTGTCGAGTTCAGCCACGGCACCGTGGCCCAGCTCGCCAACGGCGCGCAGCTCGAGGCCCAGGGCGTGCTCTCGGCCGACGGCAGCACGCTGGCGGTGACGCGCATCTCGTTCGGCGACTGAGCGAGCGGCGGGCCAGGCATGGCAATGGCATCGGATTCGGCGCTGACGGACGCCCTGGCTGCGTTGCTGGAGCCGATCGCCACGCTCGCCGTCGCTCGCGGCGTCCCGGCGGCGGCGGTCGAGGAGCTGATGCGCGCAGCCTTCGTCGCCGCCGCGCAGCGGGCCCAGCCGGAGTCGGCCGGGTCGCGTATCGTCAGCCGCGTCAGTGCAGCCACCGGCCTGTCGCGGCGCGAGGTCACGCGCCTGCTCGACGCCGGCACCGTCGGCGCGCCACCAGCGACGCGGCCATCGCCGGCAACCCAGGTCTTCACGCGCTGGCAGACCGACCCGGCGCTGCGCAAGAGGCGCGCCGGTGGTCAGACGCTGCCGCGCACCGGCCGGGCGCCGAGCTTCGAGGCACTGGCGCGCTCGGTGACGCAGGACGTCCACCCGCGCACCCTGCTCGACGAGCTGTGCCGGCTCGGTCTCGTCGCCGTCGAAGGCGACGAGGTCCGGATGCTCGGCGAGCGTGTCGTCGCCGGCGGCGACAGCGAGCGCGCCTACCGGTTCCTCGGCAGCAACGTCGGCGATCACCTGCGCGCCGGTGTCGCCAACTTGCTGGCCGATGCGCCACCGCACGTCGAGCAGGCCGTGTTCGCCGACGAGCTCTCTGAAGAATCGATGGCGGCCTTTCATGACCTGGCGCGCACGCAATGGCAGGTTCTGCTCGTCGCCGTCGCGCCGGCCTTGCAGAGCCTCATCGATGCCGACGCCGCCGCTGGCCGCCGAGCCGACCGGCGTGTGCGCATGGGGCTTTTCAGTTTCCACGACGCCATGCCCGGCGCGGCAGTCTCCGCCGTCACGCCGGTCAAGACGGCGGCAAGGGCCGCCACTCGCAAGCGCCAGCCATCCAAGGAATGACCATGTCCACACCTGTTGACGACGGCGCCGTCGCGCGCCTGCCGCGGCCTTGCCGCCGCGCCCTGCTGATGGCTGCGGTGTTCCTGATCAGCTGTGGCGGTGGCGTGGACAGCGGTGGCACCGGCGCGCCGATGGCCCCGTCGTTCGCGAGCGGAGCCATCACCGGCTTCGGCTCAGTCATCGTCAACGGCGTGCGCTTCGACGACAGCAGTGCCGTCGTCACCGATGCCGCCGGCAACGCCCGCAGCCGCAACGACCTGAGGCTGGGCATGACGGCCGAGGTACGTGGCTCGGCGATCGTCATCGACGCTGCCGGCAACAGCGTCGCCACCGCGCGCAGTATCGTTTTCGGCAGCGAGATCGTCGGTCCCGTCGTCGCCAACGACCTGGTCGCGCGTACGCTCGTCGTTCTCGGCCACAGCGTCGACATCGCCGCGACGACGGTGTTCGAGAGCAGCCTGGCTGGCGGCCAGGCGGCGCTTGCCATCGGCGACATCGTCGAGGTCTACGCCCGGATCGACACGGCGACCGGCCACTATTCGGCGACGCGTGTCGAGCGCAAGGCGGCCGCGGCGTCCTTCGAGCTGCGCGGTGTCGTCGCCGGCCTCGACACTGCGGCGCGCCAGTTCTCGCTGGGCAGCACGCGCATCTCGTATGCCGGCGTGCCGGATTCCGGCGTGCCGGCCGCGCTGGCCAACGGCCGCTTCGTTCGGGTGATGCTGAACGCGACCATCGGCGCCGGCGGCATCTGGACCGCCGTCGCCCTCACCGACGCCACCAGCCGCATCGACGACGGCGACGACGCCGATGTCGACGGTCTCATCAGCGCCTTCGTGTCGGTCAACCAGTTCAGCGTCAACGGCACGGTCGTCGACGCCCGCTCGGCGAGCTTTCCGAACGGCAGCGCCGGCATCGCTTTGGGCCGCCGCGTCGAAGTCGAAGGACGCTCGGTGGCCGGCGTGCTCGTCGCCACCCGGGTCACCCTGGTCACCGAAGGTTCGGGAAGCGGCGAGGAGTTCGACGTCAGTGGCGCGATCGTCTCGGTCGATGCCGCAGCGCAGACCTTCACCCTGCGCAACGTCGTCGTTAGCTATTCGGGCAGCGTCGACTTCCGCAACGGCACGGCCGCCAACATCGTCGTCGGACAGCGTCTGGAAGCCAAGGGCACCCTGTCGGCCGACGGCACCCGGATGCAGGCCAGCAGCATCGAGTTCGATCGCTGAGCGGCCGCAGCTGCTCGTTTCCTCCACCCCCTCGCGCCAAGGACACCGCCATGCAGAACCTGAATCTCAATGTCAACGGGCGCGATCACGCCGTTTCCGTCGGTAGCGGCGACATGCCGTTGCTGTGGGTGCTGCGCGACCTGATCGGCCTCACCGGCACCAAGTACGGCTGCGGCATCGAGGTGTGCGGAGCCTGCACGGTGCTCGTCGGCGGCCAGGCCGAACACTCGTGCGTGTTCGATGTCAGCTCCGCGGTCGGCAAGCCCGTCGTCACCATCGAGGGCCTGTCGCCCGACCGCAGCCACCCGGCGCAGAAAGCCTGGATCCTTCATCAGGTGCCGCAATGCGGTTTCTGCCAGCCCGGCATGCTGATGAGCGTGGCCGGTGCGATGAAAGCCGGCCATCGCGGTTCCGAAATCCTCTCGGAGGTGAAGAACCTCTGCGTCTGCGGCACCTACCAGCGCATCAAGCAAGCGGCGGCGACGCTGTGAAAGGACACACCATGACTTCCGCTCACGCTGCCAACGCTCCGCGCCGCCTCTCGGCACAGCCTGCGCTCGACCGCCGCCAGTTTCTTGGTGCTGCAGGCGGCCTTACCCTCGGCCTCGTGCTGCCCACTGGGGGCGCCGAGGCGGCGACGCAGACGGCCGTCAACGCATGGCTCACGATCGGCAGTGACGACAGCATCCAGCTCGTGATCGGCGCCTCCGACATGGGCCAGGGCTCGTTCA
>JBDTNU010000442.1:0-3796 GCA_039933535.1 Caldimonas sp.
GACGCGGACAGGAAGTCCTCGGCACGCTCGGCCTGCCAGCGCACCGGACGCTTGAGTTGCGACGCCGCGAAAGCGACGACGATGTCTTCCGGATACGGACCTGTCTTCATGCCGAAGCCGCCACCGACGTCGCCGACCACGACGTGCACCTGCTCTTGCTTGAATCCGATCGCGCCGGCGATGCCTTCCGCGACCGCGGTCGGCATCTGGTTGCTGATGCGGACCTCGATCCTGCCCGTGCTTTCGTCGAACGAGGCGACGATGCTGCGCGGCTCCATCGGTGCCGGCGCCAGCCGCTGGTTGACGATGTCGAGCGAGACGCGGTGGGCGGCGCGAGCGAATGCCTTCGCCGCGGCATCGGCGTCACCGTGCCGAAGCTCGGCGCACAGGTTGTCGGGGGCATCGGCCACCAGGGCCGGCGCGCCCGGCATCGTCGCCGCCGTGACTTCGACCACCGCGGGCAGGTCCTCGTAGTCGACGACGATCGCTTCCAGCGCATCGCGCGCCACGTCGCGCGTGGTGGCGACGACCGCGGCAACGGCTTCACCCACATAGCGGGCGAACTGATGGGCCAGGCCATGGCGGTCGGGGGTCACGGTGCGGCCGTCGGTGCGGACGAAGCCGGCCGCGCCGGGCATCGGCTTCACGCCCGCGGCGACCAGATCGGCGCCGGTGTAGACCGCCAGCACGCCGTCGAGCGCTCGCGCGGCGCTCGCATCGATGCCGACGATGCGCGCATGCACATGCGGTGAACGCAGGAAGGCGATCACCGTCTGCCCGACGACCGGAACGTTGTCGGTGAAGCGGCCCAGCCCCTGGAGCAAGGCCCGGTCTTCGATCCGGAGAACGGCCTTGCCGCTGCCAAAACGCGCAATCGCGTCGGGTGCATTCATCGCTGCTTTCCTTCTTCAGGATCGATCGGAGCCGAGGCCGGACCAGCACTCGGCGTAGAGGGTATCGAGCGTACCGCTCTCCATCGCGAAGGCCGTCGGGCGAAATGCCCAGCGGCTCTCGAACATGAAGGCCAGCGTCGACTCGAGCTTGTGCGGCTTCAGCTCGGCAACCGTCGCTTTCTGGAAGGCGTCGGTGTCGGGGCCGTGCGGCACCATCGAATTGTGCAGGCTCGCGCCGCCCGGCAGAAAGCCCTCTTCCTTGGCGTCGTACTGGCCATGGACGAGGCCCATGAATTCGCTCATCAGGTTGCGGTGATACCAGGGCGGGCGAAACGTGTCTTCCGCCACCAGCCAGCGCGGCGGAAAGATCACGAAGTCGCAGTTCGCCGTGCCCGGCGTGTCGCTCGGCGAGGTGAGCACGGTGAAGATCGACGGGTCGGGATGGTCGTGGCTGATCGAGCCGATGACCATGAAATTGGCGGTGTCGTACTTGCACGGTGCGAGGTTGCCGTGCCAGGCAACGACGTCGAAAGGCGAGCCGGAAGTGCGCGTTCGCCAGAGCGAGCCGCCGAACTTCTTGACCAGCTCGTACGCGCCGGCGTCGTCTTCGAAGGCAGCGACGGGCGCGAGAAAGTCGCGCGGGTTGGCCAGACCGTTCGAGCCGATCGGCCCGAGCTCCGGCAGCCGAAATGCTGCGCCGTAGTTCTCGCATACGTAGGCGCGTGCCATGCCGTCGGGCAGGTCGACTTTCCAGGCGATGCCGCGCGGCACGAGCGCGACTTCGCCGGGGCGGACCTCGAGCCGGCCGAGCTCGGTCGTGATCGCCAGACGTCCCGCTTGCGGCACGATCAGCATCTCGCCATCGGCATTGACGAATGCGCGCCGCTGCATCGAGCGGTTGGCGACCACGAGGTGCGAGGCCATGCCGGTCTGCATGGCTTCGTCGCCGTTCACGACCCAGGTGCGCATGCCGTCGATGAAGTCGATCGGCGTCTCGCTCGCCGCGGGCACCGCGAGCGGCAGCCAGCGTAATGGATCGGGGCCGATCGCGACGCCGCCGCGCGAGCCGCTCTTCAGGAACGCATGCGGCAGCGGCTCGTAGCCGCCGGCCTGCGCCGACGGGCGACGGCGATAGGTCCAGGTGCGCAGGTTCGAAGCGCGAGGCGCGGTGAACGCAGAGCCGCTGATGAGCTCGGCGAACAGGGCGTGCTGGGCGCGCTGCGGGCTGTTGCGGCCGATCGGCAAGGCGCCCGGCAACGCCTCGGTCGCGTGCTGGTTGCCGAAGCCGGAGAGGTACGTGAGGACCTCGCTCACCGCTCAGGCCCCGAGCGATTCCCACATCGCCTTGTCGCGCTCGGCGGTCCAGATGCGCGGGTCGCGATGCGCCGTCGCTTCGTCGTAGGCGCGCGAGACGTCGAAGGGCATGCAGTGCTCGTAGATGAACTGCTGGCCGTACTTCGGACGCAGCACCGCGTCGGTGTCGGCGAAGACCTTCTTGAGCTCGTGCCCCTTGGCGACGCCGGCCTTCACGCTGGCATACAGCTCGCTGATGAAAGCACGCGTGGTGGCGATCCCTTCGCGGCACATCGCGGGATCGGTCAGCGCTGCGCCGCGACCGGGAACGATCGACGTGGCGCCGAGCGCTTCGACCTTGTCGAGCGTGGCCGGCCAGTCGCTGAAATAGGCATCGCCGGCATACGCCGTGGCGCCGTACTCGACCAGGTCGCCGCTGAACAGGATCTTCTGCTGCGGCAACCAGGCCACCGTGTCGCCCTTGGTGTGGCCGCGGCCCAGCTGCATCAGCCTGACCTCGATCTTGCCGAGCCAGATCGTCATCTCTCCCTTGAAGGTGAGCGTCGGCCAGGTCAGGCCCGGGATCGTCTCGACCGCCTGGAACAGGCGAGGAAAGCGCTCGATCTCGCTCTTCATGTCGGCAGCGCCGCGCTCGACGATCAGGTCGCGTGTGTCTTCGCTGGCGATGACCTCGCTCGCGCCATACGCACTTGCGCCGAGCACGCGCACCGCGTGGTAGTGGCTCATCACCACGTACTTGATCGGCTTGTCGGTGATCTCGCGGATGCGCCGGATCACATCGGCCGCCATCACCGGCGTGGCCTGGGTATCGATCACCATCACCGCGTCGTCGCCGATGACGACGCCGCTGTTCGGGTCGCCCTCGGCGGTGTAGGCGTAGGCGTTGTCGGAGAGCCTGGTGAAGGTGACCTTCTTCTCGGCGAGGTCGGCTTGGGAGGCGAAGGCTTTGCTCATGGGGGTCTTTCTCTCGCGCACGGTGGAATCCGTCATTCTGAGCGAAGCGACGAATCGGCGGATCGGGCTGGAATCCTCCGCGCCGCTCAGGACGTCGGGCGGGCGAGGAATGCGGCGACCGTGTCGTGAAACCGGTCCGGCAACTCGGCCACGCTCAGGTGCGACGCTTCGTCGAAGATCACCAGCTCGGCGCCGGCGATGCGCTCGGTGATCGCGCGCGCCATCTCCGGCGTCGCGCCGGCATCGCGCCCGCCGGCGATGACGAGCGTCGGCGATTGCACCGCGACGAGTCGATCGAGCCAGTCGACCCCCGCCACGGCGTGGCAGCAGGCGACATAGCCCGCCGCATCGCAGCGCAGCAGTTTCGCGCGCAGCGCTGCGGCTTCTGCCGGATGCGCGGCGCGATGGTCGGCGCTCAGGTAGCGCTCGACGACGGCATCGGCCACGGCCACCATGCCGCCTTGCTCGACGGCCGCGATCCGCGCCGCCCAGGTGGGCGCCGCAGCGGCCGGATAGCGGGCCGTGGTGTTGGCAAGCACGGCGCTGCTCAGCAACTCCGGGTGGCGGATCGCCAGCCCCTGCCCGACCATGCCGCCCATCGACAGGCCGATCCAGGCGACCGGGCCGCGGCCCCA
>JBDTNU010000443.1:0-3795 GCA_039933535.1 Caldimonas sp.
CCGACACCGTGAAGGAGGCGCTGCACTACACGGCGGGCATCACCTTCCAGGCGGCGGAGGGCGGTGAAGAAGACATCCGGCTGCGCGGCTTCTCGCTCGCGACCACCGGCGACATCTTCGTCGACGGGCTGCGCGACCCGGCCTTCTACGAGCGCGACACCTTCAGCTTCGATCGCGTCGAGCTGCTGCGCGGCTCGGCCTCGATGCTGTTCGGTCGCGGCTCGACCGGCGGCGTCGTCAACCAGGTCAGCAAGGTTCCGCTGCTCACCAACGTCAGCGAGGTCAGCTTCACGGCCGGTTCGGGCAACTACCTGCGCAGCACCGGCGACTTCAACATCAAGACCGGCGAGACCTCGGCGCTGCGCATCAACACGATGATCACGGACGCCGACAACTACGGCAACAAGATCGACAAGTACGGACTCGCGCCGTCGCTGCGACTTGGCATCGGCACGCCCGACGAATTCACTTTCAGCCTCTATGCGCTCGACAACCGCAACGGTCTCAACTACGGCATGCCGTGGCTGCGCAAGTACGACGGCGCCGCCGCGACCTCGCCGGCCAACCCCGGCGTGCTGATCCCGGTGAGCCCGAAGAACTACTACGGCGCGGCGAGCGACTACAACGCCAGCAGCGCCGAGCTCGCGACCTTCGATCACGTGCATCGCTTCGCCGGCTCGGGCCGCCTGCATAGCAGCGTGCGCTACGGCTACTACGACCGCGACCAGCGATCGGGAACGAACCGCTTCTGCGTGCGCAGCCAGAACGCGCAGACCGGCGTGGTCACCAACCCCGACTGCCCGACCACCCAGCCTTCGCTGGCGACGATCAACGGCGCGACGCCGCTGGTGCGCGCCGCCAACGGCAACAACAAGGTGCAGAACATGCGCACGACCTACGCGCAAAGCGACTACGGCAACCAGTTCGACTGGCTGTCTGTGCGCCACGACCTGCTCGGCGGCATCGATCTCGCGCACGAGAAGTTCAAGGGCTTCAACGTCGCGGCCCTGCCGCCCGGCGTGGTGCTCGACAAGAACACGCCGCGCGTCACGCTCGGCAACCCGAACGACGGCACCTCGGTCGACGAGAGCAAGCGGATCAGGCGGCTGGCGTCGGACTTCGACGCCAAGTCGGTGGGCGTCTTCGTCCAGGACCTGATCCAGATCGCGCCGGCGTGGAAGATCCTGGCCGGCTTGCGCTGGGATCACTTCGAAGGCACCTACCGCACGTTCTCCACTGCCGCATCGACGGCCGTTCCCGTCATCGGCACCGAGACGGCGAGCCGTTCGCGCACCGACTCGCCGTGGAGCAAGCGCGCCGGCCTGATCTATCAGCCCACCGACTACGCCTCGTTCCACTTCTCGTACGGCACCTCGTTCAATACCTCGGGCGACACGTATCAGTACGACAACCAGACCGTGAACACGCCGCCCGAGTCGAGCCAGAACCTCGAGCTCGGCGCCAAGCTCGATCTCCTCGATGGCCGCCTGAGCACACGCGTCGCGGCGTTCCGGTCGACCAAGCTCAACGAGCGCAATCGCGACCCGGACAGCGCCGCCGAGCAGAACCTGCTCTCCGGCAAGCGCCATTCGGCCGGCATCGAACTCGACCTCGCCGGTCGCATCACGCCCAACTGGGAGGTCTACGGCTCGTACGCGTGGACGCCGATCGCGAAGATCGACATCGGCGCGCCCGGCTCGACGCCGGGAGTCGGCGAAGGCGAGGGCACCCGCTCGGCGCTGACGCCGCGGCACAGCGGCACGATCTGGTCCACCTATCAGCTGACGCCGGAGTTGCGCCTCGGCGCAGGCGTGAACGCGCGCAGCTCGCAAACGCCGAACCGGAATCCGGCCGGCATCGTCGCGCCGCGCTTCGTCACGGCCGATCTGCTGGCCGAGTACGCATTCAATCCGATGGTCGCCCTCAAGCTCAACCTCATCAACGTGGCCAACAAGCTGTATGCCGATTCGCTCTACACCGGGCACTACATCCCCGGCCAGGCGCGCACGGTCTACGCGACGCTGACGGCGCGTTTCTGAGCCGCCGCGATATCCTTCGCCGATGCTCTTGAACGTGGCCAAGGTCCTCACCCAGGACGAGCTCGCGCAGGTCCGCAAGACCCTGGCGGGCGCGTCGTGGACCGACGGGCGCGCCACCTCGGGCGCCCAGTCGGCGCAGGTCAAGAACAACGAGCAGGTGCCGCTGGGCAGCAGCGAGACGCGGGTCCTGCAGCAGATCGTCATGACGGCGCTCAACCGCCATCAGATGTTCTTCTCCGCGGCCCTGCCGAAGCGCGTCCTGCCGCCGATGTTCAATCGCTATTCGGGAACGACCAACTCGTTCGGCAACCACATCGACAACGCGGTCCGCTTCGTTCCCGGCAGCCAGGGCGAGCGGGTGCGCACCGACATCAGCTGCACGCTCTTTCTCGCCGAGCCCGACGAGTACGACGGCGGCGAGCTGGTGGTCGAGGACACCTACGGCACGCAGCGCGTCAAGCTCGCCGCCGGCGACCTGGTTCTCTACCCGGGAACCAGCGTGCACCGGGTCGAGCCGGTGACGCGCGGTGCGCGGCTGGCCAGCTTCTTCTGGGTCGAGAGCATGGTGCGCAGCGACGAGCAGCGCCGCCTGCTCTACGACATGGACAGGCACCTGATGCACCTGCGCGAGACGGTCGGCGAGACCGAGCCCGCGGTGATCGGGCTGACCGGCAGCTATCACAACCTGCTTCGCCTCTGGGCCGACGTCTGAACGTCGGCCGACCCATCGATCCCTTCCTGAAGGAAACCTCTCCATGCAGTTCCTGACCCGCGGCGGCATCGCCCTCGTCCTCGCGGCCATCGCCGCAAGCGCCTTCGCCCAGCACGCCGAGAAGTGCGAGCCGGTCCCGCAAGCCGAATGGAAGCCGCAGGCCGAGCTCGAGCGCAAGCTGAGCAACCAGGGCTGGAAGATCAGCCGCGTCAAGATCACCAACGGTTGCTACGAGGTCTACGGCCACGACGAGAAGAACCAGAAGGTCGAGACCTTCTTCCATCCCAGGACGTTCGAGGTCGTGACCGCACCCAAGTGACGACGCGCCGCGTGTGGGACCCGGCCGTTCGCGCTCTGCACTGGGCGCTCGCGGTCGCCTTCGCCCTCGGCTGGGCGTCCACCGAATGGTTCGGTCCCTGGCACCAGGCGGTGGGCTATGCGGCGCTGGCGATCGTCGCGGCGCGAATCGTGTGGGGCTTCGTCGGCCCTCGGCATGCGCGCTTCGCCCAGTTCGTGCGCGGCCCACGTCGCACGCTTGGCTACGCGCGGCTCGTCGTCCTTGCACGCGAGCCACGCCACCTCGGCCACAACCCGCTCGGCGCCTGAATGGTGCTGGCGCTGTTCGCGTGCATCGCCGCACTGGCGCTGACCGGATGGCTCTACACGACCGACCGGTTCTGGGGCGACGAGACCGTCGAGCGCATCCACGTGGCGCTCGCCTGGACCACGCTCGCATTGGTCGCGCTGCACGTCGTCGGCGTCGCGCTCGCGAGTTTTCGTCATCGCGAAAACCTGATCGCGGCGATGCTCACGGGCACGAAGAGAGACGCGGACGATGGCGACATTGCGTGAGCAGATGACGCGCGGCAACGACAAAACGCATCTTTCCCTATGAAGAATGCGTGTCCTTCGAGTGAAAACAGCTTCTCCTTCCTCTATACACGCAGTACTATTCGCACCGCGCGGAAGCAGGAGAAATGAAAGCCCATGCGGCTTTCGCCCACTCCGAGCACATCAACCAATCTATTGATGGAGAGAATCAAC
>JBDTNU010000444.1:0-3784 GCA_039933535.1 Caldimonas sp.
CGACCATGATCGACATCGGCGTCGCCAGCCCGAGCGCGCACGGGCAGGCGATGATGAGCACCGCCACCGCGTTGATCAGCGCATAGACCCAGCTCGGCTGCGGCCCCCACACGCCCCACGCGATGAAAGTCAAGGCGGAGAAGCCGATCACGCTGACGACGAAGACCCCGGCAACGCGATCTGCCATGCGCTGCATCGGCGCGCGGCTGCGCTGCGCCTGCGACACCATCTGGACGATTTGCGCCAGCACGGTTTGCGAGCCGACCTTTTCGGAACGCATCACCAGCGCGCCGCTCGTGTTCATGGTCGCGCCGATCAGCTTGTCGCCGGCGTGCTTGGCGACCGGCATCGGCTCGCCGGTGAGCATCGATTCGTCGACGCTGCTGCTGCCTTCGGTCACGACACCGTCGACCGGCACCTTCTCGCCCGGCCGCACGCGAAGCGAGTCGCCGATGTGGACATGTGTCAGCGGCACGTCTTCCTCGCTGCCGTCGGCCTTGATGCGCCGCGCCGTCTTCGGTGCGAGCCCGAGCAAGGAACGGATCGCCGCCGAGGTCTGCGAACGCGCCTTCAGCTCGAGCATCTGCCCGAACAGGGTCAGCGAGATGATGACCGCGGCCGCTTCGAAGTACACCGAGACCCGGCCCATCGACACGAACGACGCGGGAAACACGCCCGGCGCGATCGTCGCGACGACGCTGTAGACGAACGCGGCCGAGGTGCCGAGGCCGATCAGCGTCCACATGTTCGGGCTGCGGTTTCGCACCGATTGAACGCCGCGCACGAAGAACGGCCAGCCGGCCCAGAAGACGATAGGCAGCGTCAGCACCAGCTCGACCCAGCTCTGCGTGGCCATGTCGAGCAGGCCCAGCCAGTGCCCGGCCATCGCCAGCGTCATGACGACGATCGTCAGCGGCAAGGTCCACCAGAAGCGGCGGCGGAAGTCGACGAGCTCGGGGCTTTCGTCGTCGTCGAGCGTCGGCATCTCCGGTTCGAGCGCCATGCCGCATTTCGGGCATGCGCCGGCATGGTCCTGCTGCACTTCGGGGTGCATGGGACAGGTGTAGACGGTGCCGATGGGTGCCGGCTCGACGCTCGCCGGATCCGGCGCGGGGTTCAGGTACTTCGCGGGATCGGCCGCGAACTTCGTCTTGCAGCCGGCGCCGCAGAAGTAGTAGCGCTGGCCGGCGTGCTCGTGGACGTGCTTCGATTGCTCGGTGACGGTCATGCCGCAGACCGGATCCTTGAGCGCGGTCATGGCGCAATCCTCGCTTGCAGGAACAGCAGGTAAGACATCGGATTGCGACCATACGCCGTATCCAGTGTCGACGGTCCGCGCGGCATGCCGACGACGCCGCCGATGCCCCAGCGAAGCGGGCCGGTCGAGACGAAGTCGTAGAGGTAGCCGAGCGAGAGCTTGCGCACGCCGAAGGTCTGACCGCGCATCGGGTCGCCCGGTGCAAACAGCTCGTCCTTGTCGACCCGCTCGAAGCGGCCGAACAGCGTGTGCCTGTCGGCGATGACATACGTCGATTCGAGCAATATCGCCGGCGACAGCGAGCGACCTTCGGGTCCGCGCTTGTCGTTGCGCGCCCAGGCGAGCGTCGTCGCCCACTCGTTGCCGGCGAGCCGCGTCTGGTAAGTGGCCGATGCCGTGAGCCTGCGCACGCTGGTCTCGGGCTCGAGCGCCTCGGGACTCTTCAGGTAACCGTAGCTCGCTTGCGCCGACCACTCCCTGGTCGCGTTCCAGGTCAGCCGCGTCGACCAGGAGTCGAAACGCCGCGTCTCGATGTTCCAGCGCCGCTCGTCGGGCTCGCGGCCGTTGAACCACGAGCCTTCTACTTTCCACGGACCCTGGCTCGCGCCGGCCGTGACGACGCCGAAGGTGACGTGGGTCGCATCGAACCAGTGATGCGTGATCGGCGCTTCGGGATTGCGCATGCCCGAGAAGCGGTGCATGAAGGTCGGCGGCCCGAGTGCGGGCTCGCCGGGCAGGCCGGCGTAGACGAAGGCGGCGCGCTCGTCGCCGAGCGGCAGGCTGTAGCTGGCCGACAGCTCCATGAACGCATCGTGCGGATGCTGACGATCGATCAGCGGCGTCTTGCCGTCGGCCGATTCTCCCGTCTGCAGCAGCAGCGGGTAGCCGCTCTTGCCCATGGCCGGATCGAGCGAGAACATGCCGCGCAGGCCGAGCGTTCCGGCGCCGAGCGGGCGATTGGCCATGGCCATCAGCATGCTCTCGCTGAAGCTCTTGCGGTCGCCGCGCTGGCCGGTCTGCCGGTCGTGGACGAGGTTGGCGTAGCCGTGCAGCATGAGCGACCAGTCGCCGCGCATCGTCTGCAGCATTTCCATCGGCGTGGACTCGGGCTGCCAGCTCGTCCCCGATGCCTCGCGCGACATCGAGTACGAACCGAGCTGGCCCTTCATGTCGTGCGTCGACATGTCGTCGCCCTTGCCCATGTCCATGACCATGCCTTCACGGTGTTGATGCGGCGGCGCCTCGGGTGGCGCGGACTGGCCGTTGGCTCGAAAGCTTGCGAGCAACGCCAGCGCGCACAGCAGCGCAGCATGGGGTGAAGAGATGGGCTTCATGGCCGACCCTCGATTCGGAGATTGCAGGAAACCGGCACGGTCGGTGCTCGTCGCCGCATCGCCCACGCCGCGGAGCGGGGGCAAAGGGTGCGAGCCAGACCGGCGCAGCGGCGCCGTCACCGCGCGCGGCGGTGCGTCAGGCGTGCAGGGGTCGAGGTGGCCGTTCCGGTCCGCCGGTCAGGAACACCGGGGCGACGGCTGCGAATGCCATCGCAAACGACTCCGTGGGCAGCGTCGTATCGAAAGGGTGAATCGCAGCCGGCAGGGCCGTCGCGAGGCAACACGACGCGCAGACGCTGCACCCGGACTTGGCTGCCGCGCCCGTCTTGCCGGCGGTTCGCGGCGCGCTATCCAACTTCATTTCGTGATGGTGGCCGTGATGCGACGCGGACGCCGTCGCAGCGTGCACGTGCGCGGCGGCTTGCTCGTCCTGGCCGCAGTGAAGCATGGTCGCAGCAGCCACGCCTTGCAGCGGCAAGGCCGCGGCAAGCAGGCAGGCGAGGGCGGCGCGAAGCCAGGAACACATCGTCGCAATTGTAGGCAGCAGCCCTCTCGACGATGCGCCGTCCGGCCTTGCGCCCCTTTGCTTCGACTGCCTTCTTGATGCCTTCTTGATGCATCGCAAGGCGCTTTCTATGTCGGCTTGAGAGTCTCTGCCGCAAGCTCCGTCTCTTCTCTTCCCGCAATGGAATGCCCGTGGACTTCGCCTGTCTCGCCTTGATCGCTGCCTTCGCCGCGGCCGTGTTCGGCCTCGTCGCTGGTTGCGCTGCCCTCGGAGAACGTCGATGAGCGGCCTCTACCTGATCTGCGGGCTCGTCACCGTGGCCTTGTTCGTCTACCTCGTGGTCGCGCTCTTCAACGCGGAGAACCTGTGATGCCGACGCTCCAAGCCTGGCTGCAACTGGCCGTGTTCCTTGCTCTTCTGCTGGTGCTCGCCTGGCCGCTCGGCATCTGGCTCGCCGCCGTCGCCGACGGTCGGCTGCCCGGCTGGCTGAAGCCGGTCGTGGCGGTCGAACGGGCGATGTATCGCCTGGCCGGCGTCGATCCTGACGAGAGCACCTCCTGGAAGCGCTATGCCTTCGCGGTCGTCGCCTTCAACGTCGTCGGCGTCGTCGCCGTCTACGCCTTGCAACGGCTGCAGGGCGTGCTGCCGCTCAACCCGCAGGCGATGGCCGGCGTCGAGGCCGGCTCG
>JBDTNU010000445.1:0-3783 GCA_039933535.1 Caldimonas sp.
TCGGCTACCCGGTCGCCTTCTCGCTGGCCGCCTGCGGCCTCTTCTTCGGCTTCGTGGGCGTCGAGATGGGCCTCATGCCCGAGGCGCTCCTGCAGGCGCTGCCTCTTCGCATCTTCGGGATCATGCAGAACGACACACTGCTGGCGATCCCGTTCTTCACCTTCATGGGGCTCATCCTCGAGCGATCGGGCATGGCGGAGGATCTCCTCGACACGATCGGCCAGCTGTTCGGGCCGATTCGCGGCGGCCTCGGCTATGCCGCGATCCTGGTCGGCGCGATGCTCGCGGCGACCACTGGGGTGGTCGCCGCCTCGGTGATCTCGATGGGCCTGATCTCGCTGCCGATCATGCTGCGCTACGGCTACGACCGGCGCGTCGCCACGGGCGTGATCGCGGCATCGGGCACGTTGGCGCAGATCATCCCCCCCTCGCTCGTGCTGATCGTGCTCGCCGATCAGCTCGGCAAGAGCGTGGGCGATCTCTACAAGGGCGCCTTCGTTCCAGGCTTCATCCTCACGGCCGCCTATCTCGGCTACGTGATGATCCTCAGCCTCATCAAGCCGTCGGCCGCCCCGGCGCTGCCCAAAGAGGCGCGCACGATCCGGGAAGACGATGGCTCGGCCGGCCTGCGCTCGCTCGGAGTGCTCGCAGTGGTTTCGACCTGTGCGGCGGTGCTGTTCGCGAAATGGCGGCCCGAATCGACGCCGACTGACGAGCTAATCGTCACGTCGATGTGTGTCGGTGTCGGCGTCGCCTTCGCCATGTCGGTGCTCAACCGCGCATTCAAGCTGAAACTGCTTTCGCGCATGGCCGAGCGCGTCACCTTCGTGCTGATCCCGCCGCTGGCATTGATCTTCCTCGTCCTCGGAACGATCTTCCTCGGCGTGGCGACACCCACCGAGGGTGGCGCGATGGGGTCGGTCGGCGCGCTGGCGATGGCCATCTCGCGTCGCCGCCTGAGCATGCGCCTGCTTCGCCAGGCGATGGACAGCACGACCAAGCTGTCGTCGTTCGTACTCATGATCCTGGTCGGCTCGACGACCTTCAGCCTCTCTTTCCAGGCGGTCGACGGCGCGATCTGGGTCGAGCACCTGCTGACGAGCCTGCCGGGCGGCCAGCTCGGCTTTCTGATCGTCGTCAACCTGCTGATCTTCTTCCTTGCCTTCTTCCTCGACTTCTTCGAGCTGGCCTTCATCATCGTGCCGCTGGTCGGCCCGGTCGCCGCCAAGCTCGGCATCGACCTCACCTGGTTCGGCGTGCTGCTCGCGATCAACATGCAGACCTCGTTCATGCACCCGCCGTTCGGCTTCGCGTTGTTCTACCTGCGCAGCGTCGCGCCGGTCGAGGACTACGACGACAAGATCACCGGCAAGCGCATCCGCAAGGTGACGACGGGCGACATCTACCGCGGCGCCATTCCCTTCGTCCTGATCCAGGTCGTGATGGTCGCGGTCGTCATCTTCTTCCCCGGCATCGTCACCGGCAACCTCGACAAGCCGGTCGAGATCGATGTCGACAAGGCGTTCCGGGAGATGCGCAAGGACTCGCGCGAGGATTCGACCAATCCGTATCTCCATCCGCCATCGGGCTCGCAGGGGCCGGCCTCGGGTGCGACGCCGTCAGCCGAAGCCAACGTCGACCCCATGCAGGCACTGATCGAATCCATGAAGCGCAACGAGCCGCCGAAGAAGCCCTGAACCAGCGCTGGCACCTGGGGACAGGACAAGAAAAAGCCCCGCGGTTGCGGGGCTTTGACTTTCGGCCTCTGTCGCAGCGCTCAGAGCTTCTGTGCCTGCATGAAATCGTCGAAGCCGGCTTCAGTGAAGCGGAACCAGAGGTTGCCGTCGCGACGGAAGTTCGAATAGTCCTCGTAGATCTTCTTCCACGCGGCGTTCGTGGTGCCAATCTCGCTGTAGAGCGCCATCGCTTCCTTGAAAGCAGCGTCCATCATGTCCTTCGGAAACCGGAACAGCTTGGTGCCGTTGCCGACCAGCGTCTTCAGGGCCGCCGGATTGCGGGCGTCGTACTTGGCCTGCATGTCGACGTGGGCGTACGAGGCGGCCGCCTCGACGATGGCCTTGTATTCCGGAGTGAGGGCCTCGAATGCCTTGTTGTTGATGAAGATATCGAGCTGCGGGCCGCCTTCCCACCAGCCCGGATAGGCGTAGTTCGGTGCGACCTTGTAGAGACCGAGCTTCAGATCGTCGTAGGGACCGACCCACTCGGCCGCGTCGATCGTGCCCTTCTCGAGCGCCTGGTAGATCTCGCCGCCGGGAATGTTCTGCGGCACGCCACCGATGCGCTCGATCACCTTGCCGCCGAAGCCGCCGATGCGGAACTTCAGGCCCTTGATGTCGGCGATCGACTTGATCTCCTTGCGGAAGAATCCGCCCATCTGCGCGCCGGTATTGCCACCGGGGAAGTTGACGATGTTGTACTTGGCGTAGAACTCGCGCATCAGCTTGAGGCCGTTGCCCTCGTACATCCAGGCGGTCATCTGGCGGGAATTGAGGCCGAAGGGGATCGCGCAACCGAGCGCGAACACCGGGTCCTTGCCGAAGAAGTAGTACGGAGCCGTGTGCGCGACCTCGACCGTGGCGTTCTGGACGCCATCGACCACGCCGAACGCCGGCATCAGCTCGCCGCCGGCATGGGTCGTGATGACGAACTTGCCGCCCGTCATGTCGCTCACCTTCTTGGCGAACACTTCGGCGCCGCCGAAGATCGTGTCGAGCGCCCGGGGAAAGCTCGACGCCAGGCGCCAGCGGATGTTGGCCTGCGCGTGCACGATCGCGGGCGCTGCGCCCGCGGCGATGATGCCTGCCAGACCGGTCTTGCGGATGAATGATCGACGTTGCATGGGGTAGATCTCCTAGAAGCCGCCCAAAAATTCGGACTTCCGAAATTCTAGGAAGTGCCCATGGGCCGACTTACCGGGATTTACCCCCTCGCGTTATCACGCCCCCGCGTGAAGTCACGCACCGGCAATCTTCATGCTCTCGATCAGCACCGAGCCGATGGTCCTGCTGCCCGAGGTATAGGCATCCGCGCCAACCGCCGCAATGCGCTTGAACATCTCGCGCAGGTTGCCCGCGATCGTGATCTCGTCCACCGGGTAGGCGATCTCGCCGCCTTCGACCCAGAATCCCGCGGCGCCGCGCGAATAGTCGCCCGTCACGTAGTTGACGCCCTGCCCCATCAGCTCGATCACGAACAGGCCGCGGCCGAGCTTCTTCAGCATCGCGGCGAGATCGTCGCCCGGCGCAGTGCGGCGCGAGCTGAAGACAAGGTTGTGCGAGCCACCGGCATGACCGGTCGTCTTCATGCCGAGCTTGCGCGCCGAGTAGCTCGATAGAAAGTAGGTCTCGGCGACCCCCGCAGTGACGATGTCGCGCCGCTTCGTCACGACGCCTTCGTCGTCGAAGGGCGCGCTGCCCTTGCCGCGCCGCACGTGCGGGTCTTCGCGCACGTCGAGATGGTCAGCGAGCACCGCCTTGCCGAGGCAACCTTCGAGGAACGATGACTTGCGATAAAGCAAGCCGCCACTGGTCGCCTGCACGTAGGCGCCGAGCAGGCCCGAGGCGAGCGACGATTCGTAGAGCACCGGCACCTCGCGGGTCTTGATCTTGCGCGAACCGAGGCGCGAGAGGGCGCGTTCAGCGGCGTAGCGGCCCACCGCTGCCGGCGCGGCCAGATCGCCGGCCGAGCGCATCGACGTGTACCAGGCGTCGCGCTGCATGTCGTCGCCGCCCTTCTTCGGCAGGGAGGCGATCGGCGCGACCG
>JBDTNU010000446.1:0-3779 GCA_039933535.1 Caldimonas sp.
GGCAACCGCCCGACCAACACGCTGCTGGCCGAGCGTCTGACGCCGAAGACGCTGGGCGCCCTGATCGCGCTCTACGAGCACAGCGTGTTCGTGCAAGGCGTGATCTGGAACATCGATTCCTTCGACCAGTGGGGCGTCGAGCTCGGCAAGGTGCTCGCGCAGCGGACCATCCCCGAGCTCGAGAGCGCAGCGGAACCGAAGCTGGCCCACGACAGCTCGACCAACGCGCTGATCCGCCGCTACCGGCGCTTGCGCGCCGGCCCGGGCTGAGGGCCAGGTCATGACCACCCGCATCAGTCCTCTCGCCGGCAAGCCGGCCCCGGCATCGTCGCTGGTCGATGTCGCGAGGCTGGTGACGGCCTACTACACCGGGCTGCCCGACGCCTCGGTGCCCGCGCAACGTGTCGCCTTCGGCACCTCGGGCCATCGCGGCTCGTCGTTCACGGCGTCGTTCAACGAGCTGCACGTGCTCGCCATCACGCAGGCCATCTGCCAGTACCGCAAGAAGCAGGGCATCGATGGGCCGCTCTTCCTCGGCATCGACACGCACGCTCTGTCGCAGCCGGCCTGCGCGAGCGCGCTGGAAGTGCTGGCCGCGAACGGCGTCGAGACCATGCTCGCGACCGACGACGAGTACACGCCGACGCCCGCCGTCTCGCACGCGATCCTGGTCTACAACCGCGGCCGCACGACCGGCCTCGCCGACGGCATCGTCGTCACGCCTTCGCACAACCCGCCCGACAACGGCGGGTTCAAATACAACACGCCCAACGGCGGCCCGGCCGACACCGACGTCACGGGCTGGATCGAAGCCGCGGCCAACGGCTTTCTCGAAACGGACATGCGAGGCGTCGATCGCATCTCGCACGCCGCAGCCTTGCGCGCGGCGACGACGCATCGTCACGACTACCTCGGCAGCTACGTCGCCGACCTCGACAAGGTGATCGACTTCGACGCGATCCGCACGGCCGGGGTGCGCATGGGCGTCGATCCGCTCGGCGGCGCCGGCGTGCACTACTGGGCGCGCATCGCCGAGCACTACAAGCTCGACCTGACGGTCGTGAGCGACGTGGTCGACGCCACCTTTCGCTTCATGACCCTCGACTGGGACGGCCAGATCCGCATGGACCCTTCGTCGCCCTACGCGATGCAGCGCCTGCTCGCGATCAAGGATCGCTTCGACGTTGCCTTCGCCTGCGATACCGACCACGACCGCCACGGCATCGTCACTTCGAAGGGCGGACTGCTGGCGCCGAATCACTACCTGGCGGTCGCCATCGACTACCTGTTCCAGCACCGACCCGACTGGCCGGCGAAGGCCGCCGTCGGCAAGACGGTCGTCAGCACGAGCCTGATCGACCTCGTCACGAAGCGCTTGGGCCGCAGGCTGTTCGAAGTGCCGGTGGGCTTCAAGTGGTTCGCCGGCGGCTTGTTCGACGGCTCGCTCGGCTTCGGCGGCGAAGAGAGCGCGGGCGCTTCGTTCCTGCGCCGCGATGGCAGCGTCTGGACCACCGACAAGGACGGTCTGGCTCCGGCGCTGCTCTCGGCCGAAATCACCGCGAAGCGCGGCCGCGATCCCGGCCAATGTTACGAAGCGCTGGCGCGGGAATTCGGCAATCCGCTGACCGACCGGGTCGACGCACCCGCAACCGTTCAGCAGAAGAAGCAGCTCGCTGCGCTGGCGCCTGACCAGCTCGGCGCGAGCGAGCTCGCCGGCGAGAAGATCGAAAGCGTTCTCGGCAAGGCGCCTGGCAACGGCGGGGCGATCGGCGGCATCAAGGTGATCGCGAAGAGCGGCTGGTTCGCGGCGCGGCCTTCGGGCACCGAGGCCATCTACAAGATCTACGCAGAAAGCTTTGCCGGTGCCGATCATCTGCAGCGCATCCTGAAAGAAGCGCAGGCGATCGTCGACCGTGCGATCGCGGCGCCGGGCGATGGAGACTGACATGCAGGCACAGACCCTCGCGGCCACCGCGCAGGCGCTCGTCGCCGGCAACCGGGGACTGCTCGCGATGGACGAGAGCACGGGCACCTGCAACAAGCGATTCGCGGCGCTCGGCATCGCCCAGACCGAAGAAGCGCGCCGCAACTATCGCGACATGATCGTGACCACGCCGCGGCTCGGCGACTGCATCAGCGGCGCGATCCTGTACGACGAGACGATCCGGCAGAAGACGCTGGCCGGCATTCCTTTCGCGCGCGCACTCGAGGGCGCCGGCATCATCCCCGGCATCAAGGTCGACGCAGGCGCGAAGCCACTCGCCGCGCATCCGGGCGAGCTCGTGACCGAAGGCCTGGACGGCCTGCGTGAGCGGCTGCTCGACTACGCAGCGATGGGCGCGCGCTTCGCCAAGTGGCGCGCCGTCATCACCATCGGCGCGGCGATTCCGAGCCGCGCCTGCATCGAGGCGAACGCGCACGCGCTGGCCCGCTACGCAGGGCTCTGCCAGGAAGCGGGGCTGGTGCCGATCGTCGAGCCGGAAGTGCTGATGGACGGCGACCACGACCTGCAGCGATGCGCTGCGATCACGCAAGGGGTCCTGCATGTCGTGTTCGACCAGCTCGACGCCCAAGGCGTGCTGCTCGAAGGCATGCTTCTCAAGCCCAACATGGTCCTGCCGGGAACAGCTTGCGCCGACCAGGGCAGCGTCGACGAGGTGGCCGATGCGACGGTCCAATGCTTCCTGCGCGCCGTTCCCGCGGCTGTGCCGGGGATCGCCTTTCTCTCGGGCGGGCAGACCGCGGAGCTGGCGTCGGCGCGGCTGAATGCGATGAACGTCAGGTTCAGGGCGAGCCTGCCATGGGCGCTCGCCTTCTCGTTCGCGCGCGCCATCCAGCAACCGGCGCTCGAGATCTGGCGCGGCGTGGCGGCCAACGTGCCGGCCGCTCAGCAGGCGTTGTTCCATCGTGCCGACTGCAATCGCGCCGCGCGGCAAGGCCGCTACGACACCCGCACCGACGCACCGCTCGCGGCCTGACCGGCCGCCAAAGGACTCACATGTCAGATTCGCTCGACCAGCAATGCGTCGACACCCTTCGCTTCCTGTCGGTCGACATGGTGCAGAAGGCGAACAGCGGCCACCCCGGCCTGCCGCTTGGTGCCGCGCCGATGGCCTACGCGCTGTGGACTTGGCAGCTGAAGCACAACCCCGCCAATCCGACGTGGCCCGACCGCGACCGCTTCGTGCTCTCGGCTGGCCATGGCTCGGCGCTGCTTTACAGCCTGCTGCACGTGACCGGCTACGACCTCTCGCTCGACGACATCAAGCAGTTCAGGCAATGGGGCAGCAAGGCGCCGGGGCACCCGGAGCGCGGCCATACCGCGGGCGTCGAGGTCACGACCGGTCCGCTCGGACAAGGCCTGGCCAA
The DNA here is from genome assembly GCA_039933535.1 of Caldimonas sp. Lineage (GTDB taxonomy): Bacteria > Pseudomonadota > Gammaproteobacteria > Burkholderiales > Burkholderiaceae_C > Schlegelella_A. The sequence continues at coordinate 3,370 of JBDTNU010000446.1, forward strand.
CGCGGTCGGCATGGCCATCGCCGAGGCGCATCTCGCCGCGCGCTACAACCGCGAAGGTCACGCGATCGTCGACCACCGGACCTGGGCCATCGTCAGCGACGGTGACCTGATGGAAGGCGTGGCGTCCGAGGCGGCGTCGCTGGCCGGACACCTGAAGCTCGGCAAGCTGACCTGCCTCTACGACAACAACTCGGTGACGCTCTCGGCGGGCACCGACATGACGTTTTCCGAAGACCGCGCCAAGCGCTTCGAGGCCTACGGCTGGCAGACGATCAGCGTCGCCGACGGCAACGACCTGAAGGCGATCGACGCGGCACTCGATGCGGCCCGCGCCGAGACCTCGCGGCCGACGCTCATCCTCGTGCGCACCCATCTCGGCTTCGGCTCGCCCGAGCAGGACAGCTTCAAGG
>JBDTNU010000447.1:0-3763 GCA_039933535.1 Caldimonas sp.
ACGTTGCTCGACTTCTGGATCACTTCGCTCACGGTGAGGTTGCCGTGCGGATGCGAGTCGCTGATCGTGAAGCCGCTCATCGACATCTTGCCCGGCGCCGTCTGGATCACGGTCGAAGGCGTGACGCGACCGGTCTCGAGCGCCCAGCCGACGATGAAGGGCTTCATCGTCGAGCCCGGCTCGAAGGTGTCTGTCAGCGCGCGGTTGCGCAGTTGCGCGCCGCTCAGGTTGCGTCGGTCCGAGGGCGAGTAGCTCGGGAAGTTGGCGAGCGCCAGCACGTCGCCGGTCTGCGCGTCGAGCACGACGACGCTGCCCGCCTTGGCCTTGTTGGCGGCAACCGCGTCGCGGATCTTCTGGTAGGCGAAGAACTGCACCTTCGAGTCGATGGTCAGGCCGATGTCGCGGCCGTCGACCGGCGCGACGCTCTCGCCGATGTCCTCGACGACGCGGCCGAGGCGGTCCTTGATGACGCGGCGCGTGCCGTCGCGGCCGGCGAGGTCTTTCTGGAATGCGAGCTCGATGCCTTCCTGGCCGCGGTCTTCGACGTTGGTGAAACCGACGACGTGCGCGTCGGCCTCGCCTTCCGGGTACTTGCGCTTGTATTCGCGCACTTCGTGGATGCCTTTGATGGACAGGCCGCGAATCTTTTCGGCGACCCCGTCGTCGACCTGGCGGCGCAGCCAGACGAAGTTCGGGTTGTCGACAAGACGGTTCTCGAGCTCGGCGCTGGTCATGTCGAGCGTGCGTGCCAGCACCGCACGGCTGGCCGCGTTGCCTTCCATATCCTTCGGAATCGCCCAGATCGACGGGGCGGGGATGCTGGCCGCGAGGATCAGCCCGTTGCGGTCGACGATGCGGCCACGGCTCGCCGGCAGGTCGAGCGTGTGCCCGTAGCGGATCTCGCCCTGCTTCAGGAAGAACGGCGCGGCGATGATCTGCACGTAGACGGCGCGTCCGAGCAGCACCGCGAAGCCGAGGCCGACCATCGCGACGAGCAGCTTCGAGCGCCACGGCGGCGTCGGCGTCGCGAGCAGCGGGCTGGTCGAATAGTTGACGCTTCTCACGCTGCCCGCGGAGCGCGATTTCGGCGCGTTCTTGCGGTTCATCGCGTCTGCCCTTGCGCGTCCGGCGTCGAAGCCGCGGCGACAGCGCCCGGCAACTCGACGTACTGGGTCACCGCCGGCGTCGCCGTGCGCATCGACAGGCGGTCGCGCGCCGTCCGCTCGACGCGCAGCGGCGTGGCCTGCGAGCGCAGCTCGGTCTTCAGTCGTTCATGGTCGTTGTCGAGCGCGCGCTCCTCGCTCTGCGCCTTGTCGAGCGCAGCGAAAAGGCGCCTCGATTCGTACGAGACACGCACGAGATAGACGCTGCTCACGAGCAGGGCCACGAGCAGGAGGATGTTGACCCGGGTCATCGCCTCGACCCTGGATCGAAAGGCTCGGCCGTGCGCTCGGCCACACGCATCACGGCCGATCGCGCACGCGGATTCGCCAGGGTCTCCGCGTAGCCCGGCTTGACGCGTGCGAGCGCCGTCAGCCGGTGCGGCCTGGGCGCGGCGAACGGTGCGCGGCGATCGAACTCGCTCTTGCTTTCCCTCGCGATGAAGGTCTTGACGATGCGATCCTCGAGCGAATGAAAGCTGATCACGACGAGGCGTCCGCCCGGCAGCAGCAGCTCGAGCGCCGCCGTCAGGGCTTGCTCGAGCTCCTCAAGCTCGGCATTGACGAAAATCCGAAGTGCTTGAAACGTGCGCGTTGCAGGGTTCTGGCCCGCTTCGCGGGTGCGGACCGCACCAGCCACGACTTCGGAAAGTTCCCCTGTGGTTCGAACAGGGCGCCCGATTTCGCGCCGAGCAACAAGCGCCTTTGCAACCTGTACAGCAAACCGTTCTTCCCCATAGTCGCGTATCACCTCCGCAATGTGGCGCTCGTCGGCGCGGGCAAGAAATTCCGCCGCGCTTTCGCCGCGGGTCGTGTCCATCCGCATGTCGAGCGGGCCGTCGAAACGAAACGAGAAGCCGCGCGCGGGGTCGTCGATCTGCGGCGAGGAAACGCCCAGGTCGAGGAGCACGCCGTCGACGTGCGCAACGCCTTGCGCCGCGAGCGTCGCCGGCAACTGCGAGAAGCTGGTGTGTTCGATCGTGAAACGCGGGTCGGCCGCGAGGTCGGGGGCGTCGCGGGCACTCCGCACCGCCTGCGGATCGCGGTCGATGGCGATGAGGCGACCCGTCGCGGCCAGCTGCGCCAGGATCGCGCGCGTGTGCCCGCCGCGACCGAACGTGCCGTCGACATAGAGGCCCTCGGGCGTCGTGACGAGCGCTTCCACCGCCTCTTGCAGGAGGACGGTGATGTGCTCGGCGGCAGCGGCGGCAGTCATCAGAAGCTGAAGCTCTTCAACGAATCGGGCATCGCCGACTGCATCACAGCGACTTCGTGGGCGGCGTGCCGCTCGGCGTCCCAGAGCTCGAAGTGGCTGCCCATGCCGATCAGCATCACGTCGCGCACCAGGCCCGCCCAGGCGCGCAGCTCCGGGGCGATCAGGACGCGCGACGAAGCGTCGATGTCGACATCCATCGCGTTGCCGAGGAAGATGCGCTTCCAGCCGCTCGAGTCCATGGGCAGCGCCGCCACCTTGTCGCGAAAGGGTTCCCAGGCGGGGCGCGGAAAGACGAGGAGCGAGCCTTCCGGGTGCTTGGTCAAGGTGAGCTGATGGATTCCCATCGCCGTCAGCAGTTCGCGATGACGCGCCGGCATCGCGATGCGGCCTTTGCCATCGAGCGTCAACGCTGCAGGGCCCTGGAATACGACGCTCGCCACAAAACCCCACGAAAGTGCACTTCATGCCACTTTAGCCGGAAGCCGGCGCAGGGTCAATTCGAGAACGAAACAAAAATCAATGGAATCAAGGACTTAGAAGCGCCTCCGCTCTGAGCACTTCGGGTCGCGGAAATGCCTCAAAAAACAAGGACTTGCAGCGCAGTGTGAAAGGCGATGCTCAGCACACCGCTGGCTTCGAAAGCCTCTTGTGCGAACGCGCTGCGCCTCACATCGACGCGGCGAATGCGCACTCGATCACGAATCAACGCTTGAAATGCTTCGCGAGCCCGACAGCAGCACGAATCAGCAAGTCAGCCTCGACGCCGACCGCGACGAACAGCGCGCCGGCCTTCAGGTAGCGCTCGGCCACCTCCGGGTCGGTGTCGATGATGCCGGGTGCCTTTCCGGCGGCCAGCACGGTGGCGATGCCGGCGTCGATCGCGGCAAGCACGTCCGGATGGCCCGGCTGGCCGAGGAACCCCATCGACGCGGACAGGTCGGCCGGACCGAAGAAGACGCCGTCGACACCGTCGACCGCAGCGATGGCTCCGAGATTCGCCATCGCCTCCTTCGACTCGGCCTGCACCAGCACGCAGATCTCGTCGTGGGCGTGCGCCACGTAGCCTTCGACCCGGCTCCAGCGAGTGACGCGGGCCATCGCGCCGCCGAGGCCGCGCGTGCCGCGCGGCGCATAACGCGTCGCGGCGACAACCGCCGCCGCCTGCTCTGCGGTGTGGACCATCGGCACCAGCAGACTCTGCACGCCGGCGTCGAGGTACTGCTTGATCAGGGCCGTGTCGCCCTGCACCGGCCGAACGACGGCGCTGACCGGATAGGGAGCCACCGCCTGCAGCTGCGCGAGCACGCTGCGCAAGTCGTTGGGCGCGTGCTCGGCATCGATCAGCAGCCAGTCGAAGCCGGCGGTCGCGACCATCTCGGCGACATAG
>JBDTNU010000448.1:0-3755 GCA_039933535.1 Caldimonas sp.
TGAAGGACAAGCCGCAGCAGATGCAGCAGGAAATGATGCGCATCTACCGCGAAGAAAAGGTCAACCCGCTCGGCGGCTGCTTGCCGATCGTGGCGCAGATGCCGTTCTTCATCTCGCTGTATTGGGTCCTGCTGTCGAGCGTCGAAATGCGGAATGCGCCGTGGATCGGCTGGATCACCGACCTCTCGGCCAAGGACCCCTATTTCATCCTGCCGTTGTTGATGACAGGCACCAGCCTGCTGCAGACCTGGCTCAACCCGACACCGCCAGACCCGATTCAGGCGCGCATGATGTGGATCATGCCGCTGATCTTTTCGGTCATGTTCTTCGTCTTCCCGGCTGGCCTGGTGCTCTACTGGCTCACCAACAACATCCTGTCGATCGCCCAGCAGTACGTCATCAACAAGCGGCTGGGCGTGACCTAGCGCCAGCCGCGCCGATCGACCGAGGGCGCGCGGGTCCAGATGATGAGCGCCCTGCCTCGCCACGACGAGTCGATCGTCGCGATCGCCACAGCGAACGGGCGCGGCGCGGTGGGCATCGTCCGTGTCTCCGGTCGAGACCTTGCGCCGCTCGTGGTGGCCTTGTGCGGCCGGTTGCTCGAACCGCGCCACGCCACGCTGGTGGCCTTTCTCGATCGCGACGGCGCGCCCATCGACAAGGGCCTGGCAATTTACTTCCCGGCGCCCCATTCTTATACCGGCGAAGACGTGTTCGAGCTGCAGGCACACGGCGGACCGGTGGTGATGCAGCTGCTGCTGGCGCGCTGCCTGCAAGCCGCCGCCGAGATCGACGCCGGCACCGGGCGGCCTCGCCTGTCGCAGCTCCGCCTCGCACGCCCGGGCGAGTTCACCGAGCGCGCATTCCTCAACGACAAGCTCGATCTTGCCCAGGCCGAAGCCGTCGCTGACCTGATCGACGCCAGCACCGAAGCGGCGGCGCGCTCGGCGGCCCGTTCGCTCGACGGCGCCTTCTCGAAGGAGGTCGAGGCGCTGGCCTCGAAGATCGTCGAGCTGCGCATGCTGGTCGAGGCCACGCTCGATTTCCCCGAAGAGGAAATCGAGTTCCTCGAGCGCGCCGGCGCGCGCCAGCGCCTCGCCGCAGCCGCGGCGCAGATCGAGGTCGTGCTCGCCACGGCGCGCCAGGGTGCGCTCTTGCGCGACGGCATTCGAGTCGTCCTTGCCGGCCAGCCGAACGTCGGCAAGAGCTCGCTCCTCAACGCGCTGGCGGGGGCCGAGCTCGCCATCGTCACGGCAGTGCCCGGAACGACGCGCGACAAGGTCGGCGAAACGATCCAGATCGAAGGCGTGCCGATCCACGTCGTCGACACCGCCGGCCTGCGCGAGGCCGGCGACCTGGTCGAAGAGATAGGCATCGCGCGTTCGTGGTCGGCCATCGACGAGGCCGAGGCCGTTGTCTTTCTTCGCGACCTGACTCGGATCGGCCAGGCCGACTACGACGTCGGCGACGCCCGCATCGCTGCGCGCCTTGGTCCGGCCCGAACCGCTGGACGCGTGCTCGAGGTCTTCAACAAGGCCGATGCGGCGAGCCCCGATACGGTCGGGGCTCTAGCGGCCGGCGTGATCGTCATCTCTGCCGTGACCGGCGACGGCCTCGGCGCCTTGCGTCGCGAGCTGCTTGCTCGCGCCGGCTGGCAGACCGCCGGCGAAGGCGTCTTTCACGCGCGCGCTCGCCACGTCGACGCTTTGCAGCGCGCACGCGCGCATCTCGCCGAGGCCGATACGCTTGCCCGCGCTGGCGACGCCGCGCTCGAGCTCGTCGCCGAGGAGCTGCGCGCCGGTCATGAGGCGCTCGGCGAAATCACGGGCACGTTCACGGCCGATGACCTGCTCGGCGCGATCTTCAGCCGTTTCTGCATCGGCAAGTAGGCGTGGCGCTCGCGCTGAAGTTGTCACCGGGGGTGACGAATGGCCCGGGTATCTGACCGAGTGGCATTGTTGTGCCATTGCCACCCTCGATAATCCCAGGACGGGCGTGAACCGGGCGCGAAGACGGCGGCCGGACACCGCAGAGGCAAAACATGGAAATCGACGAGCTCGTCAACGCAGTGCAGACGCTCAACGCGGAAGACTCGTTCCGTGCGCGTCTGACGCACGAGAACTGGCGTGTGATCGCGCCCTACCTTGCGCGCTACGAGATCCGTGCCGGCGATCTGCTCATCAAGCAAGGCGATGCCGATCGCTCGATGTATTTCATCTCGCAGGGCAGCATGCAGGTCTTCGTGACCGGCGGCCCGCCCGGCAGCAACAAGGTCGCGATCCTGCGTGCCGGTGCCGTGGTTGGCGAGCCGGGCCTGTTCGGCGATACGCCGCGCACCGCGAACGTCGAGGCCATGACGCCTTGCGTCGTCTGGGCGCTGCGCGGCCAACGCATGGAAGAGCTCGCCCAGCGCTCTCCCGCGCTCGCGCTCGAACTGCTGCGCGCCGCCGGCGCTGTGATGGCGACCCGGTTTCGCGCAACGCTCTCAAGGCAAGCTCCGCTGACCTGACTCGAAGGCAGTCCGGCCGATCCGCTTCAGGGCTGCAGCAACTTTTCTTCGGCCAGCGCAAGCGCCTCGGGGAGCCCCGAGAGAACCAGCGTATCGCCCGGCGCGAGCGCCAGCGAATCGCTGGGCTGAATGACGGCCCCGGAAGCGCGCCGCAACGAGACGACCGTGACTCCGGCCTCGGGCAAGGCCAGCCGACCGAGGGTGCGGCTCACGCTGGCGCTGTTGGCCGGCAAGGTCACGCTCAGCAGCCGGGCGTGCTGGAGCTCGTCGGGCGTGTCGTCGTCGGCGCCGTGAAAGTAGCCGCGCAACAGACCGTAGCGCGCGTCTCGCTGGTCCTGCACCACGCGCAGCACGCGCCGCATCGGCACGCCCACCAGGGCGAGCGCGTGACTTGCCAGCATGAGCGAGCCTTCGATCGCTTCGGGAACGACCTCGGTGGCGCCGGCGGCACGCAGGCGCTCGATATCGCTGTCGTCGATCGTGCGCACGATCACCGGCAGCTTGGGCGCGTGAGTGCGTACCAGACGCAGGATCTTCATCGCCGAGGGCGTGTCGTGATAGCTGATGACGACCGCGCTCGCTCGCGCCATCCCGGCGGCGACCAGGCTTTGCAGCCGCGCCGCATCGCCGAACACGACGCTCTGCCCGGCCGCCGCCGCCTGGCGCACTCGGTCGGGGTCGAGGTCGAGCGCGATGTAGGCGATCTTCTCGTGCTCGAGCAGGCGGGCCAGGTTCTGGCCGCTGCGGCCGAAGCCGCAGATGATGATGTGCGACTCGGTGTTGATCGCGCGCTTGGCGATCGTCGTCATCGCCACCGATTGCAGCAGCCAGTCGTTGGCCGACAAGCGCATCACGATCCGGTTGCTGTAGACGAAGAGGAGCGGCGTCGCCAGCATCGACAGCACCATGCTCGCCAGCACCGGTGTTTGCAGCGTCTCCGGCAACAGGCCTCGCTCGGTCGCCAGCGCCAGCAGCACGAATCCGAATTCGCCCGCTTGCGCGAGGTAGAGGCCGGTGCGGATAGCCGTGCCCGGCGCAGCGCCGAACAGCCGCGCCAGCGCGGTGACGAGCGCGAACTTGAAGAGCACCGGCAAGATCGTCAGGGCGAGCACGAGCGGCCAGAGCTGGAGCACCGACGGCGCGTCGAGCTTCATGCCGACCGTGATGAAGAACAGGCCGAGCAATACGTCGTGGAACGGCCGGATGTCGGTCTCGACCTGGTGCTTGTATTCGGTCTCCGCGATCA
>JBDTNU010000449.1:0-3740 GCA_039933535.1 Caldimonas sp.
AGCCGATGGCCGGCATGAACGTCGAGGAAAAGCAGGACATGAGCCGCTTCATCCTCGACGTGAACGACGAGTTCGGCACGACCATCGTCCTCATCGAGCACGACATGGGCGTGGTGATGGATCTTTGCGATCGCGTCGTCGTGCTCGACTACGGCAGGAAGATCGGCGACGGCTCGCCCGAAGCCGTGCGCGCCAATCCCGATGTGATCGCCGCCTATCTCGGCACGGCCCACTGACCGCATGGGCTTCTTCATCGAAACGACGCTCGGCGGCCTGATGGCCGGCATGCTCTATTCGCTGATCGCGCTCGGTTTCGTCCTCATCTTCAAGGCCAGCGGCGTGTTCAATTTCGCGCAGGGCGCGATGGTGCTCTTCGCGGCCCTGGCGATGGCGCGCTTCGCGGAATGGATCCCGCAATGGACCGGGCTCGAGAACCCGATCGTCGCCAACATCCTTGCCTTCGTCGTCGCCGGCCTCGTCATGTGCGTGCTCGCCTGGCTGATCGAACGCCTCGTGCTGCGCCATCTCGTCAACCAGGATGGCGCGACCTTGCTCATGGCGACGATCGGCATCACCTTCTTCCTCGAAGGCCTCGGCCAGGCGGCCTTCGGCAGCAGCATCTACAAGATCGACATCGGCATGCCGAAGGAGCCGATCCTGGCCTTCGACAAGGTCTTCGAGGGCGGCATCCTCATCAACAAGGAAGACCTCTACGCAGCCCTGATCGCTGCCGTGCTGGTGACGCTGCTCAGCCTCTTCTTCCAGAAGACCGTCACCGGCAGGGCCTTGCGCGCGGTCGCCGACGACCACCAGGCGGCGCAGTCGGTCGGCATCGGCCTGGGCCGCATCTGGGTGATCGTGTGGTGCGTGGCTGGCTTCGTCGCGCTCGTTGCCGGCATGATCTGGGGCAGCAAGCTCGGCGTGCAGTTCTCGCTCGCGACGCTTGCCTTGCGCGCGCTTCCCGTCGTCATCCTCGGCGGCCTCACCTCGGTGCCCGGCGCCATCGTCGGGGGGCTGATCATCGGCGTCGGCGAGAAGCTCTCGGAGGTCTACATCGGGCCGCTGGTCGGCGGCGGCATCGAGATATGGTTCGCCTACGTGCTCGCATTGCTTTTCCTGCTCGTTCGTCCGCAGGGCCTCTTCGGCGAAAAGATCATCGATCGCGTATGACGAGGCCCGGACCATGATCTATCGCGAGAACGGACAGTTCAAGACGACCTACCGGGCCGATCAGCAGATCTTCCCGGTGCTTCAGGATCGCATCGCGATCGGCGTCGTGGTCGCGATCGCGTTCATCGCCGTCCCGCTCCTGGCCAGCGACTACATGCTGCGCGCGATCCTGATTCCCTTCGTCATCATGTCGCTCGGCGCACTCGGCGTGAACATCCTGATCGGCTACTGCGGCCAGATCTCGCTCGGCTCGGGCGCCTTCATGGCTGTCGGCGCCTACGGCGCGTACAACTTCCTGCAACGCGTCCAGGGCATGCCGCTCATCGTCGCGCTCATCCTCGGCGGCGTCTGTGCCATGCTCTTCGGCGTGCTCTTCGGCCTTCCGAGCTTGCGCGTGAAGGGCCTCTATCTGGCGGTGGCGACGCTCGCCGCGCAGTTCTTCGCCGACTGGATGTTCCTGCGCATCAAGTGGTTCACGCTCGACACGCCTTCGGGCTCCGTCGCCGTCTCCAACCTGCAGTTCTTCGGCCTGCCGCTCGAGAGCGACCCGAGCAAGTACCTGTTCTGCCTGGCCGTGCTGGCGATCCTTGCGCTGGCCGCGAAGAACCTCGTGCGCGGCGCGATCGGCCGCGAGTGGATGGCGATCCGCGACATGGACGTCGCCGCCGAGGTCATCGGCATCCGACCGATGTACGCCAAGCTCACCGCGTTCGCGGTCAGCTCCTTCATCGTCGGCGTGGCCGGTGCGCTCTGGGGTTTCTTCTACCTTGGCGCGTGGGAGCCGGCGGCGTTCTCGGTCGACATGTCGTTCCGCCTGCTGTTCATGGTCATCATCGGCGGGCTCGGCTCGATCATGGGGAGCTTCTTCGGCGCCGCCTTCATCGTAGTTTTGCCGATTGCGCTGGCCCTTTTCCTGCCCATGATCGCTTCCTTGCTGCGGCTGTCGATCTCGACAACCGCAGTCTCGTACGCCGAGCTCATGACTTTCGGCGCGCTGATCGTCTGGTTTCTCATCGTCGAGCCGCACGGCCTGGCGCGACTCTGGTCGACGGCCAAGCAGAAGCTGCAGCTCTGGCCCTTTCCGCATTGAGGTTTCCCCCGCGTTTCGTTGTTCAAGACAGGAGACAGAACATGATGTTCAGGAAGATGTTGATCACCACGGCATCGATCGGCCTCGGCGCCGCGCTGCTTGCGCCGACTTTGGTGTCGGCGCAGGCCAAGGAGCAGTTCATTCCGCTGCTCACCTACCGGACGGGCCCCTATGCGCCGAACGGCGTACCGATCGCCGACGGCACGGTCGACTACTACAAGCTCGTCAACGCCCGGGGCGGCGTCAACGGCGTGAAGATCATCTGGGAGGAATGCGAGACCCAGTACGCCACCGACAAGAGTGTCGAGTGCTACGAGCGACTGAAGACGAAGAACGGCGGCGCCTCGGTGGTGCAGCCGTGGTCGACCGGCGCGACGTTCGCCATCACCGAGAAGGCGGCGACCGACAAGATTCCGATCGTCACCCTCGGCTACGGCCGCAGCGAAAGCGCCGACGGCACGGTCTTCAAGTGGAACTTCCCGATCGCCGGCAACTACTGGGTGGCCGCCGATTCGCTCGTCCAGGCGATCGCCAAGAACGCGGGCGGACTCGACAAGCTGAAGGGCAAGAAGATCGCCATCGTCTATCACGACAGCCCGTTCGGCAAGGAGTCGCTGCCTATGCTGCAGGAGCGGAGCAAGATGAACGGCTTCGAGCTGCTCGCACTGCCCGTCACCGCGCCCGGCACCGACCAGAAGGCGACCTGGCTGCAGATCCGCCAGGCTCGCCCGGACTACGTCATCCTCTGGGGCTTCGGCGTCATGAACTCGACGGCGCTGAAGGAGGCGCAGGCCACCGGCTATCCGCGCGAGAAGATGTATGGCGTGTGGTGGTCGGGCGCCGAGCCCGACGTGAAGGACGTGGGCGAAGGCGCCAAGGGCTACAACGCCATAGCCCTGCAGAGCAGCACCGATCTGAATGCCAAGGTCGTGAAGGACACGATGTCGATGGTCTACGACAAGGGCCAGGGAACCGGCGACAAGAGCGAGGTCGGCCAGGTGCTGTGGATGCGCGGCGCCTTGAGCGCGATGTTCACGGTCGAGGGCATCCGTGCTGCGCAGGAGCGCTACGGCAAAGGCAAGGTGATGACTGGCGAACAGGTTCGCTGGGGCCTCGAGAACCTCAACCTGACGCAGGCCAAGCTCGACGCGCTCGGCTTCGCCGGCGTGCTGCGTCCGATCAGCACCTCGTGCGCCGACCACATGGGTGCCTACTGGACGCGCCTGTCGACGTGGGACGGCAAGGCCTGGCACATCAGCTCGGACTGGATGCAGGGCGACGAGGCGCTCATCAAGCCGCTCATCAAGCAGACCGCGGCGAAATACGCGTCGGAAAAGAAATTGACGCCTCGCACCGGCGCGGACTGCCAGAGCTGAAGAAAGAGACCGGCATTGAGCGCCACGCCCCTTCTCCTCGATGTCAATGGCATCGAGGTGATCTACAACCACGTGATCCTGGTGCTGAAGGGTGTTTCCCTGCA
>JBDTNU010000450.1:0-3708 GCA_039933535.1 Caldimonas sp.
CGCGGCATCTCGCCGCGCAGCACGGTCGACGCGCTCGTCTACGGGCTGATGTGCATCCCGAAACTGATCGTGCTCGGCATCGCCTTGTTCCTGGTCGAGCTCGTGGTCTTTCTCGTCATCGCGCTGGTTCTGGCGGTCTGCAAGATTCCGTTCCTCGGACCGTTGCTGTTCGCCGTCGTGTTCCCGGTCTCGGTGGTCGTCGCCGGCATCACGATCTTCGGCCTCTTCCTGTGCATGGTGCTGTCGCTGCCGGCAATCTGGCAAGGCGCCACGATCATGCGCGCCCTGTCGCAGACGCTGGCGATCGCGCGCAGCCGGCTGGTCGAGGCGGTGCTGCTGCTCGTCTTCGTCTGGCTGCTCTCCTTCGCTGTGGCGCTGATCGTCTTCAGCGTGCTGGGTGCCGGCCTGGTTCCGACGCTCGGTCTCTCGGCCTCGATCGTCGGCTTCAGCGGCATGGGCGGCGGACTCGGATCGGTGATGGGCATGGCGCAGGGCTTCGGCGGCAGCGGCGCCGGCCATACGATCGCCGGCATGCTCGGCCTGATGGTGCTGTGGGCGATCGCCGCCTCGCTGGTGCTGCAGGTCTATCTGCTCGGCCTGTGTCTCGTCTACCTTCGCGTCACCGAGGGGCTCGACCTCAGCGCGAGCGAAGCCGCGCTGCGCCAGAAGCTCGACGAAGCGCGCAGGCGCGCCTCGGATCTGGGCGAGAAGGCGCGCAACGCGGCGACCCGCGACGCATCTCCAGCGGCATCGGCATCGGCATCGGCATCGGCGACATCAGGCAGTGCCGCGGCTGCAGCGGCGGCGGCGGCCGCGGCCCCACCATTCACGGCGCCCGCACCGTACGTGCCGCCCGCACCGTACACACCGCCTGCGCCATACATGCCACCCGCACCTTATTCGCCGCCCGGCCCACCTGCAGTCAGCACGGCGTACACGGCCGATGTCCCGACCGGCGGCACCGACATCGACCTGCCATTCGACGACGCGCCTGCGCCACCGCGGCCACCCTCACCGCCATCGATGACACCTGCGTACTCGGCGCCACCGACGTACATGGCCCCGCCCGTTCAGGCACCCGCCCCGCCGCCAGACCTTCCCGTGCCGACCACCTGTCAGCAATGTCTGTCGCCGATCACGCCCGAAGACGTGTTCTGCGGCGTGTGCGGGTATCGCCTGAAGTAGCTCGCTCCGCGCGCGCAGGACCGGCATGAACGACGGCGACTTCGAGGCCGCACGCGCAGCCCTCGTCTCGGCCCGTCGGCATGCTCGCGGCCTCGCCGAGTTCCCTGCGACGTGGCGGCCCGTCGATCTTGCCGAAGCCTATCGTCTGCAAACCGGGGTGGTCGGCGATCTCGGCGGCGGCGCCGGCTGGAAGATCGCGGCAGTCACCGCGGAGCAGCAGAAGAAGCTGGGCGTTGCGCAACCTGTCGCTGCGTCGCTGCCCACGGCGTCGATGCACGATGCGAGCACGCGCCCGCCGCACCTTCGACTCGCCGACTTCATCGCGCCCAAGATCGAGTGCGAGTTCGCCTTCCAGCTTCGACACGATCTGCCGTCGCGCATCGACGGTGCCTATTCGCGTGCAGAGGTCGTGAATGCGATCGAGTCCATGCGCGTTGCGATCGAGATCGTCGATTCCCGCTTGCCGGCCGGCAGTGGCACGCTCGCCGAGATCGCCGATGGCTTCAACAACGGCGCCTTCGCCGCCGGGCGGCCTGTCCGTGAATGGCAGACGCTCGATTTTTCGACGATCGCGATCGTGCTCACGGTCGCGGCGCATGGAAAGTCGGCGAGCGAGCTGGCCCTTGGCAGCGGCCACGCCATCCTCGACGGCGATCCCTTCGCGACAGTCGTGATGCTGGCCAACGCACAGCCCGAACGCGGACCGGGGCTGCGCGCCGGCGACATCGTCACGACCGGCAGTTGCAGCGGCGCGCCGCTCGTGCCCGGCCCAGGCCTGTACCGCGCCGAGTTCAGTGGCCTCGGCAGCGTCGAGATCGTCTTCGAGTAACGCGAGGCCTCAGCTGATCTTGTGCAGGCCCTCGCGAAAGCGTCTGGCGTTGGCCACGTAGTGCGCCGCGCTGTGGTGCAGGCCTTCGATCTGCTCGGCAGTCAGGGTTCGCACCACGACCGCCGGTGCACCCATGATGAGCGAGCCCTCGGGGAAGCTTTTGCCCTCGGTGACGAGCGAACGCGCGCCAACCAGGCAATTGCGGCCGATCGTCGCGTCGTTCAGGATGACCGAGCCGATGCCGACCAGCGAGCCGTCGCCGATCGTGCAGCCGTGCAGCATCACCATGTGGCCGATCGTCACGTTCTCGCCGATCGTCGTGGGGCAGCCGGAGTCTGCGTGCAGCACGCTGCCGTCCTGCACGTTCGAGCCGCGGCCGACTCGCAACAGCTCGGTATCGCCACGCAGCACGGCACCGAACCAGACGCTGACGTCTTCTTCGAGCTCGACGTCGCCGAGCACGGTCGCGCTGTCGGCGACCCAGGCACTGTCGTGAAGACGGGGCACGCGATCGTCGAGACGGTAGATGGCCATGAACGGAGATTCTATGGAGCGACGCTACGACGCGTCGGCGAAGTAGCGCTTCAGCCCGGCCAGGATCATCTCGACGGCGATCGCGGTCAGCACCAGCCCCATCAGCTTTTCGAACGCGGAGACGACCGAGTCGCCGAGCCAGCGCCGGATCTGCGCGCAGCCCACGAGCACGAGACCCGAGACGGCCATCGCGCAGGCAAGCGCGCCGACCCACTCGACGACGCGGTCCGGCTCGTGCGACGCCAGCAGAAGCACCGTCGCCATCGCCGAGGGCCCGGCCAGCAGCGGCACGGCGAGTGGAAAGATGAACGGCTCCTTGCCTTCAGGGACACCGTAGATGCCGCCGCCCTGGCTGAAGATCATGCGGATGGCGACCATCAACAGGATCACGCCGCCGGCCACCTCGAGCGAGCGCTCGGAGAGACGCATCACACGCAGGAATCCTTCGCCGAAGAACATGAAAAGGCACAGCACGGCAAACGCGATCGCGACCTCGCGAAACGCGACCCAGCGGCGCCGCGCGGCCGGCACGGTGCGCATCACCGGAATGAAGATCGGCAGGCTGCCGAACGGATCGAGCACGAGCAGGAGCAGGATGAACGCCGACAGAAAGCTGTGATTCATCCGCGATCCGCTGCCTTGCTCATGAGACCGATTCTCGGCGACGTCGCAGCGCCGCGATCAGTGGGGCGTCACTTCTCGCTCATGCGCCGGCTGGCAGCCCGCTTGGCCCTTGTCGCGGCGTGACGATAAGCGGCCTCGGCCGCCTCGCGAAGCTCGATCGCCTTGGCGACGGCTCGCCTGTAGCGCTGGATCGTGTATGTGTTCTCGGTGCCGATGTAGATGCTGCGTCGGCGTGGCGGCTGACCATACCGCGGCAGCGAGACCGAGAGGCTCGACTCGCGCACGGTGGCGCCGGCGCGCAGGCGCACCAGCGGCCCCGAGATGCCGACCGGCAGCGTGCTGGTCTTGTTCTCGTTCGGCTCGATCTGAAGACGCGAAGGTGCCGGCAACCTGGCGATGCGTGCGTGCAGTTCGGCAACAGCCAGGGCCAGCGACTCGCGCGCGCCGCTGCCGTCCGAACTGCCATCGGAGAACAGGCGCGTGCCGCCGTAGCGAAGTTGCCAGCCGTGGGTGGAGCGATGGTCGATGCGCTGGAT
>JBDTNU010000451.1:0-3701 GCA_039933535.1 Caldimonas sp.
CGCCGGCGTCGACTATCACGTGCCGTTCGGCGGCCGCAAGGGCTCGAGCTACGGGCCGCGCGAGCAAGGCCGCTACGCGGCCGAGTTCTACACGACCGTCAAGACGGCGTATACGCTGGCTTGAGCGCGGGCATCGGCCGCTCTTCGCGGCCGTCGCCATGCCTGGCGAAGCGGGCCGGGTCGCGACCGTGCACCGGCGCCTGGTCCGGCCAGGGCCAGCCGCCGAACTGGGTGCGGCGGTAGTCGGCGAAGGTCTCCGCAATCTCGGCTTGGGTGTTCATCACGAACGGGCCGTGCTGCGCCACTGGCTCGCCGATCGGCCGGCCTTGCAGGACCAGGAACTCGGCGATCTCGCCGCCGTTCTCGAGCTCGACCTCGGCACCGGCGCGCAGCTCGATCGCGGCGTGGCCCTTCACGTCCTGCCCTGCAACGCGCACCGTGCTGCCCTTGAAGAAGTAGAGCGAGCGGCGCGTGTCCTTGCCCTTCGCGGCGGGCAGGCGCCAGCGCGCGCCAGGTGCCATGCGGATCGTCCAGATCGCGAGGTCGGCATCGACGTCGGCCGCCCATGAGTCGGGCGGCGGCGTCAGCGGCGCGACGATGCTGGGCGCCAGCCGGCCGGCGATGCAAGCCACCTCGGTCACGCGGCCTTTTTCATCGCTCGTCGAAAGACGGGGGATGTCCTCGTTCCAGAACATCGTGAAATGCGGCGGCGCCATCTTGCTGCGCGCGGGCAGGTTGAGCCAGATCTGGAACAGCTCGAGCGGATTGGGCGCGGCAACATCCAGCAAGGGGAACATCTCGGCGTGGACGATGCCCTTGCCGGCGGTCAGCCACTGCACGTCGCCGCCGCCGAAGCGCGCGGTCGCACCCAGCGAATCGGAGTGATCGATCAGTCCCTTGCGCACGATGGTCACGGTTTCGAAGCCGCGGTGCGGATGGCCTGGAAAGCCTGGCACCGTGTCGCCGTGATACATGCTCCAGCCGTCCTTGCGGCTGAAGTCCTGGCCGATCTCGCGGCCCGCGAGCGGCGCGTCCGGCCCCATGGCGGCGTTCGCTTTCGGGTACGCATCGTCGTGATAGACGCAGAACAGGAACGGATCGATCGTCTCCCACGGGAAACCGAGCGGCTTGATCTGGACGATGGGACTGTCGGACACGGATGAGCCTTTCAAACCGCCCATATGCGGCCGGCGCTGCTCCGTTCAATGTCGGGCACATGGGTTGCTGCGGACTCCGAATGTCCATGAAGCTGCTCGCCTTCGCACTGGCCCTGTGCTCGCTCGGCGTGTCGGCGCAGCCGGCGACGGCTGTCGCGGCCTCCGCTCCGGCACGCAGCGCGTCGGCACCGGACGATCCATCTGGCGACGGCCCGAAGCCGGCCCAGCTCGACTATCGCTTGCCGGCGCTCGAGATCCTCGGCTTCCAGTTCCTCGTCAACCGCGGCAACCGCTACTTCGGCACCGGGCGCGAGGACTATCGTGTCAACCCTTCGACCATTCGCGACAACCTGAGGAGCAGCTGGGGCACCGACAAGGATCCGTTCCAGATCAACCAGCTCGGTCATCCATATCAGGGTGCGATGTACCACGGCTTCGCACGTTCGACCGGCCACGGCTACTGGGAGTCGGCCGGCTACGCCTTCGCCGGCAGCGCGGTATGGGAGATCGCGGGCGAGCGGACAAGGCCCTCACGCAACGACCAGGTCGCGAGCGGCATCGGCGGCACTTTCCTCGGCGAGGCGCTGTTTCGCATGTCCAGTCTCGTGCTCGAGCAGGGCGGCGGCATGACGCCGTTCTGGCGCAACATCGCGGCGACCGCCATCGATCCTGCTTCGGGCTTCAACCGCATGGCGTTCGGCGAGCGCTACGGCGCCGTCTTCTCGAGCCACGAAGCGGCCTACTTCAGCCAGCTCGCGTTCGGCTACAGCGGCAGCGTCAAGCGCGACCTCGGCAGCTCGACCACCGACTTCAAGCGCAACGAGGCGCAGCTCAACTTCTCGATCGACTACGGCCTGCCTGGCAGCCGCGGCTACGAGTACACGCGGCCGTTCGACTACTTCAACTTCGCAACCACGGCGTCGAGCGCGAACGGCATCGAGAACGTGATGACGCGCGGCCTGCTGGTCGGCAAGAGCTATGAAGCCGGCGCGAACTACCGCGGCGTCTGGGGCATCTACGGCAGCTACGACTACATCGCGCCGCAGACCTTCCGCATCTCGAGCACTGCCGTCTCGCTCGGCTCGACGGCGCAATGGTGGTTGAGCGAATCGCTCGCGCTGCAAGGCACGTTCATGCTCGGACTTGGCTACGCGGCCGTCGGCACGACGCGAGGCACGGTCGGCGAGCGCGACTACAACTACGGCGTCGCTCCGCAGACCGTGCTGGCCCTGCGCCTCACCAAGGACGACACCGCCGCGCTCGACCTGACCGCCCGCGAGTACTTCGTGAGCCGCGTCGGCTCGGGCACCAACGGCGGCCACGACAACATCGTTCGCGCCGATGCCACGCTCACCTTCCGCGTCGACAAGCAGCAGGCGATCTCCCTCAAGGTGCTCGGCAACCGCCGCGACGCGACCTTTGCCAATCCCGGCACGCAGCGTCAGACGCAGGTGACGGTGGGGATCTTCTACACGTTGCTCGGGCAGGACCGGTTCGGCACGGTCGACTGGCGCTGATCGCTGTCTTCTTCTCCCGCGACGCCTACACTCGTCGCCCGAACTTGGGAGACAAGCCATGAGCAGCCCCGAATCACGCACCGGTCTTCAACTCCAGTCGCTGGTCAGGCAGAGCGGCGAGCTCGTGGTTTCGCTGGCCAGCGTGACCCTTCCCGAGCCCGGACCGAACGAGGTGCTGGTGCGCATCGAAGCCGCGCCGATCAACCCGTCCGACCTCGGCCTTCTGTTCTCGGCGGCCGACATGGGCAAGGCCGTCGTCTCTGGCACCGCTGATCGGCCAGTCGTCACCGCGCCGATCGCCGAAGCGGCCATGAAGGGGCTGAAGGCCCGGCTCGACATGGCCATGCCCGTCGGCAACGAGGGCGCCGGCGTGGTGATCGCGGCCGGCAACTCGGCCGCGGCCCAGGCCTTGATGGGCAAGACCGTGGCGCTGATCGGCGGCGCGATGTACGCGCAGTTTCGCGTCATGGCCGCCGAGCAGTGCCTGCTGCTGCCCGAGGGCGCGACGGCGGCCGATGGCGCCTCGTCCTTCGTCAATCCGCTCACCGCCCTCGGCATGGTCGAGACGATGCGGCGCGAAGGGCACAAGGCGCTGGTGCACACGGCCGCCGCCTCCAACCTCGGCCAGATGCTCAACCGCATCTGCATCGCCGACGGCGTGGCGCTGGTCAACATCGTGCGCAAGCCCGAGCAGGCCGACCTGCTTCGCGCGAACGGCGCGAAGCACGTGTGCGACAGCAGCGCTGCCACCTTCATGGCCGACCTGACCGAAGCGCTGGTCGCCACCGGCGCGACGATCGGCTTCGACGCGACCGGCGGCGGCCGGCTCGCCGGGCAGATCCTCGGCGCCATGGAAGTGGCGGTGAACTCCACCGCCAAGGAATACAGCCGCTACGGCTCGACCACGCACAAGCAGGTCTACCTCTATGGCGGCCTCGACACCAGCCCGACCGAGTTCGTGCGCAACTTCGGCATGGCCTGGGGCATGGGCGGCTGGCTGCTGTTTCCGTTCCTGCAGAAGATCGGC
>JBDTNU010000452.1:0-3675 GCA_039933535.1 Caldimonas sp.
TGTCGATGCTGGTCAGCACCGCGCAGTCGGCGTCGAAGGCGTTGACCGCGTCGAATCGGCCGCCGAGTCCTACTTCGAGGATCGCGATATCGGGCACAGAGGCCGCGAGGAGCCGGGCGATGACGAGAAAGGTGAACTCGAAGTAGGTCAGCGAGATGTCGCCGCGCGCCGCCTCGACGGCCTCGAAGTGAGGCACCAGCTCGTCGGCGGTGGCCATCCGGCCGTCGATCCGGCAGCGCTCCTCGAAGTGAACCAGATGCGGCTTCGAGAACAGGCCGACGCGATAGCCGGCGGCCAGCGCGATCGCTTCGAGCATGGCGCAGGTCGATCCCTTGCCGTTCGTGCCACCGACCACGACGACAGGTGTCGCGGCATCGAAATGCAGCCCGAGCCGCGCCTTGACCGCCAAGATACGGTCGAGGGTCAGCTCGATCGTCTTCGGGTGCAGCCGCTCGCAGTGCGCGAGCCACTCGTCGAGCGTCCTGCTCATGATCAAGCAGGATGCGGGCTCAGGCGACGGCGTCTGACGGCAGGCGTTCGAGCATCGCGATCTGGCGAGCGACGACCGATCGCAGTTCGCGGCGGTCGACGATCATGTCGATCGCGCCGGTCTGGAGCAGGAACTCGGAACGCTGAAAGCCTTCGGGCAGCTTCTCGCGCACCGTGTTCTCGATGACGCGCGGCCCGGCGAAGCCGATCAGTGCCTTTGGCTCGGCAATGACGACGTCCCCGACGAAGGCGAAGCTTGCCGAGACGCCGCCCATCGTCGGGTCTGTGAGCACGCTGATGTAGGGCAGGCCGGCCTTCGCCAGCCGTGTCAGCGAGGCGTTGGTCTTGGCCATCTGCATCAGACTGAGCAGGCCTTCCTGCATGCGCGCACCACCGGTGGCAGTGAAGCAGATGAACGCGGTCTTCTGCTCGATCGCGGTGTGCACGCCCCGCACGAAGCGCTCGCCGACCACCGAGCCCATCGAGCCGCCCATGAAGTCGAACTCGAAGCAGACCGCAACCACGGGCAAGGTCATCAA
Organism: Caldimonas sp.; assembly: GCA_039933535.1. Taxonomy (GTDB): domain Bacteria; phylum Pseudomonadota; class Gammaproteobacteria; order Burkholderiales; family Burkholderiaceae_C; genus Schlegelella_A. The sequence continues at coordinate 1,029 of JBDTNU010000452.1, forward strand.
GGCGCCGCCCATGACGACGAGGGCGTCGGTTTCACCGGTGTTCTCGAGCGCGTCCTTCAACCGCTCGGGGTACTTCTTGCTGTCCTTGAACTTGAGCGCGTCGACCGGGATGACTTCCTGTCCGATCTCGTAGCGACCCTCGGCATCCAGAAAAGCGTCGAGTCGCGCCCGCGCGCCGATCCGGTGGTGATGACTGCACTTCGGGCAGACATACACGTTCTTCTCGAGATCGGTCTTGTAGAGCACGGTCTCGCACGACGGGCACTTGATCCACAGGCCCTCGGGGACCGTGCGTCGCTCGCTCGGATCGGTGGGCTGGATCTTCGGCGGCAGCAGTTTTTCGAGCCAGCTCATCGGATTCGTTCCTTCATGACTTCAAGCGTCAAGGGCAGCGCGGATCTCCGCGATGAATCGCCCGGCCATTGTGGCCGCTTCGGCGCGGCTCGCGCCTTCGAGGTGCTGGATCAACGCGCTGCCGATGACGACCGCATCGGCGACCTCGGCCACTGCGCGCGCCGTCTTCGCGTCGCGGATGCCGAAGCCGACGCCGACCGGCAGCTTCACATGGGCCTTGATGCGCGGAATCATCGCGGCGACCGCGCCAATGTCGAAGTGGCCCGCCCCCGTCACGCCCTTCAGCGACACATGGTAGACATAGCCGCGGGCCACCCTTGCGACGCTTGCGATGCGCGCGTCGGTCGATGTCGGCGCGATCAGGAAGATCGGATCGATGCCACGCGCCTTCAGCAGCGCGGCGAAGTTCTCGCATTCCTCGGGCGGATAGTCGACAACGAGCACGCCATCGACGCCGGCGTCCCGGGCGGCATCGGCAAACCGTTCGATGCCGTAGCGCTCGATCGGATTGGCGTAGCCCATCAGGACGATCGCCGTCGTGGCGTTCTCCTTGCGGAAGTCGACCACCGCCGCGAGCACCTCGGCCATGCCGATGCCGCGTGCCAGTGCCCGCTCGCTCGCCTTCTGGATCACCGGGCCGTCGGCCATCGGGTCGCTGAACGGAATCCCGAGCTCGATGATGTCGGCGCCGGCGCGGGACATCGCCAGCATGATCTCGGCGGTGCCATCGGCGTAGGGATCGCCGACGGTGACGTACGGAACGAGGGCGGTGCCATTTCGGTCGCGCAGGGCGGCGAAGGCGGCGTCGATGCGGCTCATCGCGCCGCCCGCTTCGCGTCGAGCTCGGCGACGGTGGCGATGTCCTTGTCGCCGCGTCCGGAGAGGTTGACGAGCAGATGCTGGTCGGAACGCATCGTCGGCGCGAGCTGCATCGCGTAGGCTACGGCGTGGCTCGACTCGAGCGCCGGGATGATGCCTTCGGTGCGGCACAGGCGATGAAATGCGGCCAGCGCGTCATCGTCGCCGATGGCCACGTATTCGGCGCGGCCGATGTCGTTCAGATACGCGTGCTCGGGTCCGACCCCGGGGTAGTCGAGACCGGCCGAGATCGAGTGCGTCTCGATGATCTGGCCATCGTCGTTCTGAAGCAGGTAGGTGCGGTTGCCGTGCAGCACGCCGGGGCTGCCGGCGCAGATCGATGCCGCATGCCGGCCGGTGGCCAGCCCTTCACCCGCCGCCTCGACGCCGATCAGCCGCGTCTTCGCATGGCCGATGTAGGGATAGAAGATGCCCATCGCGTTGCTGCCGCCGCCGACGCAGGCGATCACCGCATCGGGCTGGCGGCCGATCATCTCGGGCATCTGCACCAGGCACTCGTCGCCGATCACGCGCTGGAAGTCGCGCACCATCGTCGGATAGGGATGCGGGCCGGCCACCGTGCCGATGATGTAGAAGGTGTTCTCGACGTTCGTGACCCAGTCGCGCAGCGCTTCGTTGAGCGCGTCCTTCAGCGTCTTCGAGCCGCTTTCGACGGGCACGACCGATGCCCCGAGCAGGTTCATGCGATAGACATTGGGCGCCTGGCGTTTCACGTCCTCGCTGCCCATGTAGACGACGCACTCGAGGCCGTAGCGTGCGCATATCGTCGCCGTCGCGACGCCGTGCTGGCCGGCGCCGGTTTCGGCGATGACCCGCGGCTTGCCCATGCGCCGTGCCAGCATCGCCTGGCCGATGGTGTTGTTGATCTTGTGCGCGCCGGTGTGGTTGAGGTCCTCGCGCTTCAGGTAGATCTGTGCGCCGCCGAGCTCGCGCGAGAGTCGGGCCGCGTGGTAGATCGGGCTCGGCCGGCCCACGTAGTGGGCGAGCTCGGAGCGGAACTCGGCGTCGAACGCCGGGTCGCGACGCGCCTGGTCGTAGCAGGCCTTCAATTCGTCGAGCGCATGGACGAGCGTCTCGGCGACGAAGCTGCCGCCATAGGGGCCGAAATGCCCGCTCGCGTCGGGCTGGTGATAGTCGAGCATATGAATCCGTCTTCAGGAGATCGAGGCGTCGATCCTTGAATCGGCGTCACGAACCGCATCGCAGAAAGCGTGGATCGCGGCAGCGTCTTTCACGCCGCGCGACGACTCTACGCCGGAGGAAACGTCAACGGCCCAGGGCCGGATTTCCAGGATGCCGGAGACGACGTTTGCGGCATGCAATCCACCAGACAAAACGAGCCGATGAGGAACGGCGCGGGGAACGAGCGACCAATCGAAGACCTTTCCGCTGCCGCCGAAAGCCTCGACATGGG
>JBDTNU010000453.1:0-3601 GCA_039933535.1 Caldimonas sp.
GCGATCGTCCACATCCCCTATCGCGGCAGCTCGGGCGCACGAACCGACGTGCTGGGCGGCCAGGTCGACATGATGTTCGACGCGGTGCCGACCATGACCGAGCACATCCGCGCCGGCAAGGTCAAGGCGATGGGCACGACCGGCACGGCCCGCTCGCCGGTGATGCCCGACGTGCCGACGATCGCCGAGGCCGGCGTGCCGAAGTACGAGGCGACGATCTGGCTCGGCCTGATGGCGCCCAAGGCCACGCCGGCGGCGATTGTGAACCGGCTCAATGCCGAGGTATCGCGCATCGTCGGCCTGCCCGAGACGGCGCGCGCGTGGACAGCGCAAGGCGCGACGCCGATGGTCATGAACGTCGCCCAGTTCACGAGCTACGTGCAGGGCGATATCGCCAAGTGGGCGAACATCGTCAAGGTCTCCGGCGCCAAGGCCGAGCAATAGAACGGCAGGCCGGGAACATAGCGTGAGCGGCGGCGGCCTTCATGTTCTTTGCGCGGGCGCCGTGCAGGGCCTGGTCAAGGCCGTGCAGGCACGCTTCCTCGAGCAGTCCGGGGCCGCGCTCGAGTGCCGCTTCGGCGCCGTCGGCGCGATGAAGGAAGCGCTGATGGCCGGCGCCCCCTGCGACGTGCTCATAGTCACCGACGCGATGCTTCGGGCGCTGAGCGCGAATGGCGCGATCGACTCCGAACCGCTGGCACCGATCGGTCGCGTACGAACCGGTGTGGCGGCGCGCGCCGGCGAGGCGTTGCCGCAGGTCGACTCGGCAGAGCACCTGAAGGCGGCCTTGCTGGCGGCGCCGGCCCTCTACCTGCCCGACATCGAGAAGTCGACGGCGGGCGCCCATGTCGCATCGATGCTCGATCGTCTGGGCATTCGCGACGCGCTCGCGCCCAGGCTGGCGGTCTTTGCGAACGGCGCGACCGCCATGGCTGCGCTGGCCGAACGCGGCGCCGCCGGCGCCCTCGGCTGCACCCAGGTCACGGAGATCCTCTACACGCCCGGCCTGGTGCTGGCCGGTGCCTTGCCCGAGCCCTTCGGCCTCGCCACCGTGTACAGCGCGGGCGTGAGCAAGACATCGAATGACCCTTCGCTCGCAGCGAGCTTCATCGCCCTGCTGTGCGGGCACGAGACCGCCGCGCTCAGGCGCGAAGCCGGCTTTGAATCCGAGTTCTGAAGCAACGAGCCACGAAGACATGTCGCATGACCTCGCCATCGCCCGCGCCAGCCGCCTGCGCCCCATCACCGAAGTGGCAGAAGCCGCGGGCATCCCGCTCGACGCGCTCGACTTCCACGGCAAGCACATCGCCAAGCTCGAACGCGACTACCTGCTCTCGTTGACAGGCCGGCCCGACGGCAAGCTGGTGCTCGTGACCGCGATCAACCCGACGCCCGCGGGCGAAGGCAAGACGACGACGACGATCGGCCTCGGCGACGCTCTCAACCGCATCGGCAAGAAGGCGGTGATCGCGCTGCGCGAACCGTCGCTCGGTCCGGTGTTCGGCGCCAAGGGCGGCGCCACCGGTGGCGGGCGCGCGCAGGTGATGCCGATGGAGCGGATCAACCTGCACTTCACGGGTGACTTCCACGCCATCACCTCGGCGCACAACCTGCTTGCGGCACTGGTCGACAACCACGTCTACTGGGGCAACGCGCTGGCCATCGACACCCGCCGCATCGCCTGGCGGCGCGCCGTCGACATGAACGACCGCGCGCTGCGAGCCATCACGGTCGGCATGGGCGGCGCGTCGGGCCCGGGTGCGAACGGGTTTGCACGCGAGAGCGGCTTCGACATCACGGTCGCCTCGGAAGTGATGGCGTGCCTCTGCCTCGCCGGCGACCTGGCCGAGCTCGAAGAGCGGCTGGCGCGCATCGTCGTCGCCTACACGCGCGAGTGGAAGCCGGTGACCGCCGGCGACCTGCAGGCCGCAGGGGCGATGACGGCCCTGCTCAAGGACGCCATCAAGCCCAACCTCGTGCAGACCATCGAGGGCTCGCCCGCGCTCATCCACGGCGGACCGTTCGCCAACATCGCCCACGGCTGCAACTCGGTGATCGCGACGCGCACGGCCTTGAAGCTCGGCGACTACTGCGTGACCGAAGCCGGCTTCGGCGCCGACCTCGGCGCCGAGAAGTTCTTCGACATCAAGTGCCGCGAGGCGAAACTGTCGCCGGCGTGCGCGGTGATCGTCGCGACCGTGCGCGCGCTCAAGTACAACGGCGGCGTGCCGGTCAAGGATCTCGGCGCCGAGAACCTCGTGGCGCTGCAAAGCGGGCTGGTCAACCTCGGGCGACACGTGCGCAACGTGCGTTCGTTCGGCGTGCCGGTGATCGTCGCGATCAATCACTTCACGTCCGACACGTCGGCCGAGCACAAGCTGATCGCCGACATCTGCGAGGCAGAGTTCGAGGTCGAGGCGGTGCAATGCCGGCACTGGGCCGACGGCGCGGCCGGCGCCGAGCAGCTTGCACGCTGCGTGGTCGCGCGCTGCGAGTCGGGCGAAGCGAAGTTCGCGCCGCTCTACCCGAGCGAGATGCCGCTCGACGAAAAGATCCGCACCATCGCCACGCGCATCTACGGCGCGGCCAGCGTCGCCTTCACGCACAAGGCCGCCGCCGACCTCGAAGGCTTTGCCAGGGACGGCTACGGCGAGCTGCCGATCTGCATGGCCAAGACGCAGGTGTCGTTCTCGGCCGATCCCAAGCTGCTCGGCGCGCCCTCGGGCCATGTCTTGCCGGTGCGCGAAGTGCGGCTGGCGGCGGGCGCCGGATTCATCGTCGCGATCTGCGGCGACATCATGACCATGCCGGGGCTGCCGAAGGTGCCCGCTGCACACGGCATCCATGTCAATCCGGACGGCGAGATCGACGGCTTGTTCTGAGCCAGCGGCGCCAGCGCACGATCGGCTCGTCGCCGCGACGCAGATCGTGCCGCGGCGATCGGGGTCTCGGCCTCTTCGGATCGAGGAACGCCCTGGCGCCCTTGTTTCCTCGTCAGCGGACGAACATTCGATAGACGAGGAAGGCCGCCGCGGCGAGCACCACGGTGAGCCAGCGTGAGTTGTCCGACCTCGGCACTTCACCGGGCGCCAGGCCATTCGTCGCGGGTGGATCCTTGCTGCCGGTCGGCTCGACGGGGTCGCTCACCGGCTTCGGCCCGAGTCCCGCCTTATCGCGCAGCAGCCGGAGCGCTTCGGCAGGGTCCTCGGCCCGGAGAGCGGCAGCCAGGGCCATCGCAAGAGAGGCTCGCGTGCTGGCCGGTTTTCCCTGCGAAGGAACAGACGGGGTGCGTGGGTCGGGGAGCATCGCGATGTTCGTCGTCGTGCCAGACGATCTGTTGCGGGTGGACGATGTCGTGGGCGTGATCGATCAGCGCCCGATCAGTTGAGGAACTTCGTGTCGTCGCTCGGCTGCGGTGGAATCTTGATCGCGATGGCCTTCACCGGGCCGCTGCTCACCAGCGTGCCGCCGTGAGCCGTTCCCTTCGGGATGATGATGAGCGTGCCCGGCTTGAACTCCTTGCGTTCCCCGCCCAGCCACATCGCACCGCTGCCTTCGATGATGTACTGGATCTCGTCGGTCTTCGGGTGAAGGTGCTTGG